>JAUCGL010000125.1 GCA_030378105.1 Candidatus Halobeggiatoa sp. HSG11
ATTAAGAGCTAAAAAATTATTTTAAAAATCATGTAATTAAGAATTATAATTTCGGAAGTTTATAATGAACAATTTTTTAACTCATTGTTTTTAAAAGATACATAATTTTAGCTCTTAATTCACATTTTTGATTAGCATTAATCAAGCTCAACAATTCTGCACATTAGAATACTGTACTCCGGTAGCCAAATTTAATAGCTACGAAGCTATAACGACAACTATCTTGATAAGCTCTAGTTATTTCATTAGCAGAGAGCGTAAAATGATCCCAAATAATTGGAATCGCTTTCTCTAAAACATGAGCCGTTATTTCCACAGCAGCCGGACTATCTAACAGACTGCCAAATAAGGTTTGTGTTATGGTTGAAGATGGCATAATTATTTTTTTATAAATTAATATAGTTATAACTTATTATTGTTCCCAAACTCCTATTTGGGAACGATATTTCGATATTTCGATATTTAAACGGTTTCATTAAATGTTTGTATTTTCAATGCGTTAAGTTCTATAACCTTAATTACCTATAAAGTTGTGGTTCAATTTTCAAAGGATTAACTTCACCTGGCAATATTGTCAAAAACTCATTTAAATCAGGCAGAACAGGCACTTTTTCCATATCATCAAGATTAGACTGTTTAAGCTTTTGTTCTAATTGTTTAATTCTCATATAGCTATATTTATTACCACTGATAATATTTTCACTATCCGCATCACGCACTATCACTGGGCGTAAAAAAACCATCAAATTACGCTTAATCTTTTTAGCACTTTCAGAACGGAATAAACTACCGATAATAGGCAAATCACCTAGTCCGGGAACTTTCTTAGTTGTCTGTTGTAATTCCTCATCTATCAAACCACCAAGCACTATCATATTGCCATCTTCAACAATAACAGTTGTTTTAATATTTCGTTTATTAGTAACAATATCTGAGGCACTACTGGATGGACTTATGCTAGATACTTCCTGCTCAATATCCAACTTAACCGCATTCCCTTCATTAATCTGTGGCTTAACTTTGAGCTTAATACCAACATCTTCTCGCTGTATAGTCTGAAAAGGATTACCAACGTTATTTGTCGTACCAGTATTATTATATTGACCAGTTACAAACGGAACATTTTGCCCCACTACAATTTCAGCTTCTTGATTGTCTAAAGTCAATAAAGAAGGAGTTGATAATACATTAGTATCTGTATCAGAATCAAGAGCTTGCAATAATAAACCAAAAGTTAATAAACCTTTATCAGTAAAAGTACCAATTCCTAACGAAGAACCAATTCCGACCATTGGTATATTACGACTACCTTGATAAGAAGCCGAAGCTAAGTCGGCTATTTTGGAACCAGCATTATCAAAATTTGCAGCACCAATTGGCCGTGTACCTTTATCACCATTAAGCCACCATTGAACTCCTAATTCACGCACCATATCACTGGAAACCTCGGCAATCACGGCCTCAACTAATACCTGAGCTCGACGAATATCAAGTTGTCGTATAACCGCTTTAATATTTTGCAATGCTTTCGGAGTTGCAGTTATGATTAAACTATTAGTATTTTCATCAGCTTGAATATTAGTATCTGTCCGTTCAGTTGGTGGTTTATCTTTGACATTTTCTTCTGTTGTGGAATTGATTCCTTTTAAAATTGCAACTAAATCCTTAGCTTGAGCATAACGTAAATAAATAACTTGAGTATTGCCGGTATTTTGCACCGGAGTATCAAGATGAGTCACTATAGTACGTAAACGTAAGCGAGTCGCTTTACTTCCACTTATTAATACAGTATTAGTTCTATCATCGGCAATTATATTGGTAGTTTGAGTTTTATCATTTTTACGTTCTAACTTACTTATTATACTAACTATTTCTGCTGCCGTTGCGTGTTCCAATACTATTACTTCTATATTTTCATCTGCCGGTTGGTCAATACGATGGATAATTTTAAGCAACCGTTTGACATTATTAGCATTATCATAAATGACTAAATTATTATTGTTTGGATAAGCGACTAAATGTCCCTGTTGACGAATTAAAGGGCGTAATAATGGAATCAATTGAGCTGCGGAAACATGTTTTATCGTAACAATTTGAGTCACAAAACTACTACCATCAACTGGAGTTTTATCTACTGGTAGTACCGGGCTATCTTGAGATTTGGCGAGATTTTCTGGAATGATCTTGATAACTGAACCGCTTGAAACAGCAGTAAAACCATGCACACTTAATATGGATAAAAATACATCATAAATTTGCTGTTCATCCATTGGTTCACTTGATATGACAGTGATTTTACCTTTAACTCTGGGGTCTACTACGAATGTTTTACCAGTTTCTTTAGAGATGATGTCAATGAAAGCTTTAATGTCCATATCTCTGAAATTTAAAGTAACATCAGTAGCATTTACAATATTTGGTAATAATAAACATGTTAGTAATAAAATATTAACTGTGAATTTTTGAAATTTGGAAAAACTTGGGGATATGTACACTGTGATAGAATTCTTAATTATGGATGCTTAATGCTTAATTAAAATCCTAAAAAACTGTCAAAGCATTTGACTTTTATTAAGAATTAATAATTAAGCATTAAGAATTATCAGTTTGAGATTACACTTTTTCTAACAACTTACGGATAGCTGCTTTATCTTCTTCGTTAGTTGCATCTTTCAGGCTTTTAGTCAACATTTCAATTTCAGCTTGTTTTGCTGTAGTTGCCACTGGCTGATTTGCTGGTGGTGAAGTTTTTGGACTTAAAGCATGGATTATCTTATCTAAAGTTTGATAGAAGAAGTCAACACTATAACCGCCTAAGAAACCTATTGCTGCTGGTCCAATGTTTGGAACGCCTTGTAAAGTAGCACCAAATAAATGGTATAATATTCCGCCGGTTAAACCGCCCATAAATATACGCAACCAGTTAGCAGCCAATTGTTTGGGGTTAAGAGTTCGACCAATATAATCATCAGTTAAATCTTTATACAAGTAGATTAATGCTCCTAAACCACCGTATAAGAAGGGGTCAACATAAGCAGCAAAACTTTGAGGATCAGGTGTTCCACCAATTATGTAGCGTTTGAGAAAAATAACGGAAATAAGAGCAACGGCAATCCATAACATTTTCCGAAAAAAGTTACGTCCAACTGAACCTGAACCGAGAAAGATTGCTTTCCACCAAATTCTGTCTACTTCGTAATTAGTTGAAGTTGTACGCAAAGTTAATAAAGTAACTGGAGCCACTAATTCACTTATTCTGGAATAAAGTATTTCCAAATCTGCTTCAGTTTTACAAAGCTCATCAACACCCAATTCTTCTGGGGGAGTATAAAAAAGCTTCTTTTTAATCTCCTTTATGTCCATTGCTAATTCAATAGAATCTAATTTACCTGATTCAGCTGCATACTCAAGTAATTCCTCAATTTCTACATAACGTTCTTTAAAATTGGGGGAATAACGAGCTTGTTCTTCACCGGCTAATTCTGGAGAATCACTATCCATTTCCAAAGGATTAAAACCTTCAGGTTTTTCTTTGGTTTGTGTTTTTTCTTCCGTAGAATCAGTAGGAGGAGACACAGTATCGGTAGTTTGTTGGTCAGTTTTATTTTCTAAAGACATATAGTTTCCTAAATAATAAGGATATTATGTATGATTACAGCATATTTAATAGAATATTTTAACCATTAAGCTATTAAATATGACCAATTAATTCTATAAGTTTCTTCTCTATCCTAGTAATTTTAACATGATTTTTAAAACAAAAATACTTTGTATACAATAAAAAATTAAAAATTAAAAATGGAGAAGATAAAATTTTAAGATTTAACAAGAGATTCTTTAGCCAAATTAATAGAATATTTGGGAATTTCTACTATTAAATTTTGATTTGTTACTTTGGCTTGGCAGCTAAGGCGTGATTCTGCTTCTAACCCCCAAGCTTTATCTAACATATCTTCTTCATTTTCTGAAGCTTCTTCTAAAGATTCAAATCCTTCTTGAACAATAACGTGACAAGTTGTACAAGCACATGCTTTTTCACAGGCATGTTCAATTTCAAGTCCATTATCAAGGGCTGCATCTAGTAAAGTAGTGTCAGCTTTTGCTTCAATAACTTCACCTTCTGGACAAATTTCAGGGTGTGGTAAAAATATAATTTGAGGCATAGGTTTTTATATGTTTACAAGGTTTTTATCAAAAAAGGAATATACATTAAAAAAACTATGAAAACAAGTTAAACCAACAATTTTGAATGGGTAAAATGTGAATGGCCATAGGTGATAACCTATGAAAAATGTAATAAATAACATGTCTTAATTCCTCTGCTTGAATATAAACGGCTATGATTATGTTATATGAATTATCATGTTTTATATATTCCATTGTTCCACAGGGTCGAGTAGCCCTTAATTGTCTGAATCAGAATTCACAGAATTAAAGAATTAACAGAATAAAAAACTAAAATCCGCTTGTGCCTTTATTCTGAAAATTCTTTAATTCTGTGAATTCTGATTCAGACAAAAAAGAAGGGAAAAAGGAAAAAGAATGTAAAAGTTAATTAGTCCGCGCAACCACACGACGAACGACACGAAAGCCAACATTACTGTCACGGCTGTTTGGTGTGTACTGAACACGTGCGGCGTTATTCATTCTAGAGCCATAAGGAGAGTCTAGCCAAGAACCACCCCGTTGTACTCGGAGACTATCGTCTGCATCCACCGTCCAAATTCTACCATCATTGGGAGCATTTGTATAATCTTCATGCCAACCATCTGCAACCCATTCCCAAACATTACCTACTGTATCATACAAACCAAATTGATTAGCATTAAAAGAGCCTACCGGAGCAGTATATTTAAAACTATCATTACAATAAAGGTTCCAACAATTAGCTTTATTCTCCCCAGCATCATTTCCCCACCAATACCTAGTCTCTGTACCAGCCCTAGCAGCGTATTCCCATTCCACTTCTGAAGGTAAACGATATTCCTCTCCTGTTTGTTTGGACATCCATTTAGCATAAGCCACTGCACCATACCAAGATACTTCAATAACTGGATGCATTTCGTAATTGGATTCTACATAAAAATTGTTTACAGAACCTTTAATATGACTATTATAATCTTCCCTTTCTGTTTCAAACCAAGGCTTTTCTTTAGAACCACGGCGTTTTATAACATTTAAAAATTGTACAAACTCTGCATTGGTTACCTCATATTTTCCCATCGCAAATTCATAACGAATATCAACCCAATGTACCGGTATTTCCGTAGTAAGATGATTATATTTTTGACTATATCTACCACCCATTTGGAAACGCCCGGTTGGAATTACCACCATTTCTGGACCAAAGCCACCACTTTTTAAACGGTCTTGAAAAGTTTGGCCGGGAGTTAATTGAGATGCTTTAACCACTGGTTTAATTGGCTCAACCTGTTTTAATACCGGTTTTGATTCCCGTTCCTCCAATTGCCGTTCCAAAGCAGCCAACTTACGCCGTAACCTATCCGCCTCACTCTCACAAATCCCAAAACAAAAATCTTTCCCAATCAAATTAGTAGATCGCCAAGGCAACTGCTTTCCACCACTCGCTGCATCAACCGCAGTCGCAGTCTGCTTAAACACCTCCTCCACCGTCAAACCCGGCAACTTAATCTTCTCCAACAAATTCTTGGTATACAAACCATTCCGCCCCACACCATCAGACGACTTTTGACCCAAAGCCGTTGCATAACTTATAATCGTCCCCCGAGGAGCAAACATCTTCGCCAAACCATCCGCCGACCGAAAATAACTCCGAAACGGATTATTCCGACACGCATCCAAAACCACAATATTAACCCGACTCCCAGCTTTACCCATAATATCAACTATTGACTGAGCATCAATCGCTCGATACTTCACCTTAGTTGCATCCAAAATCCGCTTCCCAATCGGTATCAAATAATTATGCTGGTCAATCTGAATCCCATGCCCGGCAAAATAAAACAACCCAACCCCATCTTTACGCAAAGCCTGCCCAAAATCAATAATAGCCTTATCCATCTGCTCCTGATTCAAATCCTGCTTATGCGTCACCGTAAAACCAAAACTTCGCAATACCGCCGCCATATCCGCAGCATCATTTTTTGGATTCTGCAAATACTCCCCATCAGGATAACCACTATTCCCAATCACCAAAGCAACCCTCTGCTCCGCATTAACCACCATCACCACACTCAACAACATAAAAAATATTAATTTCATAATTTTTGACTCCATTTAATGATCGTATTATACTATAAATTATACAGTGTAGGTCTGATTAAGTGAAACGTAATCGGACAAAACCTAATAAATAATTGAAAATGTCGAGATAACGCTTCGCTAACCCAACCTACCATTAATCGGAGTCCAAGATTTATCTTGGCAACTTCCAAATTAAAATTTGGACTCCTGAATTAAGGACACCAACATGAAAAACTTCATACTCGCAATTATCGCAGGCATTATCATATCCATAGCTGCATTAGTTATTGAATACCGATTTTTTGATATTGAAGCTAATGAACGTGATTTAGGTGGCATCGTCACTGACACAATTCAAAAACCAATAGAACCAATTAAGCCAATAAAACCAGTAGAACCACCAGTTAAGCCGGTTAAACCACCCGTTAAACCATCACCAATAAGCGTTAAAATTCAATATCTTTATCGGCATAAGCATGGCAAAGAATTCAAACCTCTAACCAACAATAGCATATTGCATTCCGGCGACTTTTACAAAATAATATTTACTCCCACTGAAACCAGCTACCTGTATATCTTCCAAAAAGGTTCCTCAGGTAACATTTATCGTTTATTTCCAATGCATAGCTACAAAGGTGTAGTTGTCAATAATCACAATCCAACTGAAGCCAAAACACATTATATCCCATCATCAAACCAATCATTTTTCCTTGATAAACAAACTGGTACAGAATCCCTCTATATAATCGTAACCAAACAAAAAGATGAAACTTTAGAAGACCAATACCAACAGGTATTAATTGCCAGACAGCAAAAAACACCACAAAAAATCCAAGCTGCTCAAAGAGCTTTTGAACAAACTATATCAATGCGAGATTTGGGTGGAATTGCAGATGATTTAACCGATACCGAAATCAGTTGGAATGAAGCTGGACAACAATTTTCCGCTATCTTAGCCCGCTTAAACAGTTGTGATGGTTGCGTGAGTAAAATAAGTTTCCAACATAAATAACTTAAACCTGACAGGTCTGAATTATATAATATATTATGCCTAAATTACTATTAACCATTATTTTACTTAGCTTTTATACCATAGTCCAAGCAGACAAACCATATATCATTGATTCAAAAACCAGTACAGCAAACATCATTCAAAGTCTGCAAAAACAACCTAAAATGCGAGATTATCGTGATTCAGGTGGAATTGCCGAAGATGAACCCCCAAAAGTGGCAGCTTTAATCCATTTTAAAATTGATTCTGCTGTTATTTTGAAAGATTCCAAACCATTGTTAAACAAATTTGGTCTAGCATTACAAAGTGATGAATTAGCTCATTCAGTATTAATGATTGCTGGACATACCGACAGTACCGGCAGCAACATTCACAATCTATCCCTATCTTATCGCCGAGCAGAAGCAGTCAAAAACTATTTAATGCAACACCATGAATTAACCGAACAACGTTTGATAATAAGAGCATACGGTGAAGACCAACCGATTGATAGCAACAAAACTAAACAAGGCCGAAAATTAAACCGCCGAGTTGAGTTTATTCGGATTGATTGATTTGTATTAGTTTTTTTGCACAAATGAGAAGTTGCTCTGAATCATTGTAATTCACATAATAATTTATATATGTTATACTTCAACTATAGCATTTCCCGATTGGGTTGACTATACTTATTACTTGATAAATAATTGATATTGCTTTTGAATTTAATTAATAATTAAGCATTCATAATTAAAAATTACTATATATTGAGCTGCTAAACTTTTAACTTAAATCTATTTATAACATTGACTAACACCACTGAAACTATCACCAACAGTTTTACTTTAGAACCACCAAATAATCAACGTTTGGTTAACCTATGTGGTAGATTTAATGAACATTTACGGCAACTTGAAAACCGCTTTGACGTTAAAATCAATAATCGTGGCCATCAATTTCATGTTATTGGTCTTACTGATGCAGTTCATAACGTCACCACAATTATTAAACAACTTTATACTACTGATGATATGTTAGAACCAGCTAATATTCATTTGGTTACTCAAGAATCCAATGTTGAACTTCTTGCATCTAAAGATAAATCAGATGAATTTATAACTAAAATTCGTACTCGCCGAGGAGTAATTAAACCTAAAGGAGCTAATCAGGCTCAATATCTGCATTATATTGCAAAAAATGATATTAATTTTGGCATAGGACCAGCAGGAACTGGAAAAAGTTTTTTGGCAGTGGCTTGTGCGGTTGATGCTTTGGAACAGGAACTAGTTCGCAGATTAATATTAGTACGACCAGCAGTTGAAGCTGGAGAACGACTTGGTTTTTTACCCGGTGATTTAGCTCAAAAAGTTGATCCGTATTTACGCCCATTATATGATGCCTTATATGAAATGTTAGGTTTTGAAAGAGTTGGTAAATTAATAGAACGACAGGTAATTGAAATAGCTCCTTTGGCCTATATGCGTGGCAGAACTTTAAATGATTCGTTTATTATTCTTGATGAAGCTCAAAATACAACTGTTGAGCAAATGAAAATGTTTTTAACTCGAATTGGTTTTGGTTCCACTGCGGTTGTTACTGGAGATATAACTCAAATTGATTTACCTCGTGATAATTTATCTGGGTTAAAACATATTATTGATATACTTAATAATATTGAAGGAATAAGTTTTACTTTTTTTAATTCCAAAGATGTAGTTCGTCATCCAATAGTGGCAAGAATAATTAATGCTTATGATAAAGCTGAAAAATAATGGGAACAACGATAGATTTACAATGTGTTAGCGATGAACCCGACTTACCAAATCAGGATATGTTATCCAAGTGGGTTAATGCTGTCTTAGAATATAATACTAAAGATAACAAAGAATTAACCATACGTTTAGTTGATATAACAGAAGCTCAACAATTAAATTTTAAATGGCGACAGCGTAATAATCCAACCAATGTTTTATCCTTCCCGTTTGAATGCCCACCAGAAGTTAATATACCATTATTAGGAGATATAGTTATTTGTGTTCCATTAGTTGCTACCGAAGCTGCGGAACAACATAAATCTTTGTATGCTCATTGGGCTCATTTAGTTATACATGGAACTTTGCATCTATTAGGTTATGATCATATTGATGAGCAACAAGCTCAACTCATGGAAAATATAGAAGTTAAAATTTTAAAAGACTTAGGATATCCTAATCCATACCATCTAACAGATTCAGAAGATTTATCCTGATATATCAAATTAAAGTTTGAATTCCTTAATTAACATCATGAATTTCATCAAAAATTGGTTACATCGTATAAAGAAAAATATTGACCCTCGTACTAAAGAACAATTAATAACTTCATTGCATAATGCTAAACAACATAATTTATTTAGTGCTGAAACTCTGGGAATGATTGAAGGTGCATTACAAATGTCTGAACAGCATGTGCGTGATGTTATGGTTCCTAGATCAAATATGATAGTTTTAGAGTTACATGAGTCTCCGGAAAATTTAGTTAAAATTATTGTCGAATCAGGTCATTCAAGATTTCCTGTAATAGGTGATAATCGTGATGATGTGCAAGGCATTTTTCTGGCTAAAGATTTATTGGATTATTATGCAAAAGGTACTGATACTCAATTTGATATGCCTGATGTGATGCGACCTGCGATATTTATTCCAGAAAGTAAACGTTTAAATATACTGCTGCGCGAATTTCGTACTAGTCGCAATCATATGGCTATTATTGTTGATGAATATAGTGGAGTTGCTGGTTTAGTTACTATTGAAGATGTGATTGAGCAAATAATAGGAGAGATTGATGATGAACATGATATAGATGATCAGGTTTTTATCAGTCAGCGTAAAGATGGTTCTTGCATAATACGTGCTTTAACGCCTATTGAAGAATTTAATGAGTATTTTAAAACTAATTTAAGTAACGAAGAATTTGATACTATAAGTGGTTTATTGTTGCAGGCTTTTGGACATTTACCTAAACGTGGTGAGAAGATTGAACTTGGAGGTTTTTCTTTTGAGGTTATACGAGCAGATAGTCGGCGTATTAATTTGTTGCGAGTTAAGTGAATGTTTTGGCGGTAGGTAACCATAAAGCAAGCTAGGTTAGCGTAACTCAATGATATTAAAGATTTTGAACAGGATTACACGGATTTAACGGATAAAACATGATTAAATCAAAATCACATAAGTTTATGGTAGTCCTATAGAAAGTAGTGATAGCTTCAAAAAACCTACTAGGTTTCAGAAATCTAGTAAGTTTAACACTACATATTGCAGGACTACCATTTATAATCCTGTTTTACAAATTGAGAAAGCTAACTTTTCATCAGTTTTTTTGGAAACAGTTTTAACTTTTTTATCAATTTCAGGTAAATAAGTTGATGGTTGATAATCATAAGGTGTTTGAGGACTACCAGCAATTTTCTGAACTGTGAAACTACTGCCACGCATACTACATGGCTGTTTCATTAAACTACTTGCTTCTACCACTTCATCCGCCAACACAACTAAAAATCCTTCCACATCAACATCAAGAGATTCAACATTCACCTCACCATCTAAACCTAAATTTGAAGAAGCACTTATCAAACTATTGGAAGTAGTGATAAATTGCTCAGATTTAATACTTATATTACCACCATGACCTTTATCAGCTTGAGCCTTAATTTGACCTTGATTCAATACAACAAAAGTTGGATTTTCGATATTAATATTACCGCCAGCCTTCTCGCCACCACTGACACTTGTAGTTATTTTACCTTTATTTAAATATAATAAGTCGGAAGCTTTCACCATTATACTACCGCCACTTGCATTTTGAGTTGAAGTGTTGATAGTGCCATCCGCAGTTAAATTAATCTTGCGAGCCTGTATAGTTAGATTGCCGGCATTGCCAGCTTCAGTTAATGATTCGGAAGAATTTGCATAAATTCCACTTATAGATAAGCGTGGTTCAGGAAATTGTTTTTGAAATTCCGATTGACTGCTCGTAGGCGAAGGAGCAACTCCTAATTTTATATTAGATGAATCTCCAGAAATATTAATCGAATCATTGATATTAACAATAATATTGCCACCTTGTGCAGAGCTGTCAGTGCCACTTGAAATACCAGCTCCCTCGGTAATAGATAACGAGTTAGATTCTATCAGCATATTCCCGGCATCACCGGCTTGTCCTCCAACGCTTCTGGAATAAACAAAGATTCCACTGCCTAAACCTTCTTCATTTTCTCCATATAAATTAACTCCAGAGAGATTAATTGCTCCAGCAACATTAATCGTAATATTACCGCCTTGACCACTTTGCAGTCCTTTTCGTGCTATGGTACTGCTTGAAATCATTGCTCCTTTTTCAATAATCAATTCACCTGCTTCTACGATTATATCACCTGCATTTTTAGCACCTGATTTTCTTAATGGATTAGTGTTAGCAAAAAAACCACTGGCATAACCAGAATCATTAACCCCAGCTAATCTAACAGTTCCAGTTGCATGTACTGTTATATTAGCACCATTACCCGGACCAAATGCAGTGCCACTTATGTAAGAGCCATCCATAATGGAAATGTCTTTTGCTTCTATCAGAATTGAACCACTATTACCACCAGTACTAGAGCTAAAAGGAGAGCTATAAAGACGGCTTCCTTCATTACTCGAAGGGTTGTCACCACCTATATAGAGTTTTTCTTCAACTTGAACAATTATATCACCAGCATTACCTTTGCCAGATGTCCAAGTAGTAACATCAGAACCATCAATAGACAAATTTTTTGCTTTTATAGATAATGTACCAGCATCACCAGCTCCTTCATCTTTACTTGCCGTCCACTGAGATATACGGGTATGTGAGCCTTCAATATTTTCTCCTGACAATTCAACATTTTCTCCAGCTTGTAAGCTTAAAATGCTTCCTTGACCTTTGCCAAGAGTTGCCGTATAAATCCTAGTTCCATCTTGAAACCTAATTGAGCCATTACTATGTATATCAATTACTCCATTATCTATGTCACCAGAGGACATAGCGACAATTTGACTATCTTGAAAAGTAATATCTTGACCACGAATAAAAAGATTACCTGAGCCTTCGCCGCTTACTTTCAAGAGAGATTGTTCAGTTATAAGTATATTAGCTAATTTACTGAAAGATGATATATCCAGAAAGCCATCTTTTAATATAATTTCCCCAGTTGAATCAATAGCTACTAAATTTATACGACCACCCGGTGCATGTAAACTATCTTGGCGTATTGCTTCAATTTCTTCAGTTCCGTCATCATCATAAGAAATTTCTTTAACAAAGCTACCATTTCTTATCTTAATATCACCACCAATCAATGATAAAGTTTGATTTTCCGGTACAGTTAAACCAAATTGCTCATTTTCTTCGTTCACTGAGGCTATTTCTCCATATCCTTCAACTGAAATAGGAGCTACTGTATTATTTAAAAAACCAAATGCCTCCACTGGTGCAACGGTCAAAATGCTGTTATTAGGATAACGAGCATCAAAGCGTCCATTTTCTCCTAATCGCAAATAGTCCGCAGTACTTGCGTGAAATGAACCTTGTACATCCAATCTAGCATTTGGCCCAAACATAATTCCATACGGATTTAGGAAATAGAAATTGGCATTGGGAATTGTGGAGCGAATTAAACCATCAATGTTGGAAGGATTGCCACCAGTTACACGACTGAGGATATTTTGAATATTATTCGGTCCAGAGAACGTGGCACTTTCGGAACTATTTAAGTTAAAATCTTGGAAGCTGTGAAAGAGATTTTCACCATGTTGTTGGCCCAAATCTGGAGTGATTTGGAAGTTGGGGCCGGGTAGGTTTTGTTGTTGTCCAAGTGTGCCATCGGTGATGACTTCAGCGTTGGTGGATAGAGTAGTGACTAATATAGGTATAGTTATTAAGTATTTCATTTTGTTTTCTACAATTTTTTGAACATGATTACACGGATTATAAAGATAAAACATGATTAAATACAAATTCATAGATTTAAAGGTTTTAAGTTCTGTTAATCCTGATTTCACTACTATAGTTTTTCAGATAAATAATTTCACAAAAACCTACGAGGTTTCCAAAACCTCGCAGGTTTCACACGAATGTATTTTTATGAATGTCTATATATATACACATAGAGGTAAAATCAAAACCTAACCTGTTCAAACTATTTAATATTCATACCACGCAAATAAATTGGACTAACATTTTCAGCATTAACAACTTGTCCTTGTTGAAATGCAGATAATGCTAATGGAATCATGGCACTGGCTTGAGGATATTTTTCTGTTTGATAATTTTGCAATAATGTTCCAAGTTTATTTTTTAAAATTTTGGCATAAATCAAACCACTACCAGTTCCATACCATTGTTCAGTTGTTAATAACTCAATATTATTTGGTTTAGCGACTTGTTCCGTTATTTGACATTGCATAATACCTTGTTTATCAACAATATAATATCCATAATATATTTCTTCCATTCTAGCATCAATCATGGCTAATACCTGCTTTTCTCCAGTTTCAATATAAGCTGCTTGAGCTAAAGTAGCTAGAGAAGATATTGGAGCAACTGGTATATCAGCAGCAAATGCTATACCTTGTGCAACTCCGCAAGCAATACGTAATCCAGTGAAACTACCCGGGCCTATTCCAACCGCTAAACCATTTAATTGGTTTGGTTTAATACCGGCTTCGGCAAGTAATTCGTCTGCCATTGGTAAAATAAGTTTGGTGTGTTTTTGTGGAGCAAGTTGGCTACGTGTTTGAATTTCGCCGTCTATGTGTAAAGCACAAGAACATGCTTCAGTAGAGGTATCAATTGCTAATATTTTCATTATATATCGGTTTTTTGGTAAATTAATAAAACAGTATGTTTTTTATATAAACTAAATCAATATGATATAATACAACAATAAAATAAACAAGAGAAAATAATTGGGAGGGCTTAATAATAACTCTTTCTATTAGACATCTTTCCTAAATAACTGATGGTTGACGCAGAGAGCGTTTTAATTAATTTGATTCCATAGGTTTCACCTATGGCTATTCAATTTTAACCCTGTTGGGGTTGTTTTAATAACTATCCTGAAAGGATTGAATGTGAATAGCCACCGATGAAATCGGTGGAATATAGTAACATTCTTATAAAAACACGTCATAAAAATAAATTATAGGTAAATACATGTGAGTTATAGTATAGATTTCAGAAAACGTGCAATAGATTTCGTTATTGAAGAAAAAAATAGTATGAGAAGTGCAAGCTGCAATATTCGATATACAGTATAACACAATGAAAGAATGGGTGAAAAGATTTAAAGAAACAGGGGAGATTTTCTCCCAAACCAATTTTGAGTAAACAACCAACAAAGATAAATTTGGCAACATTGAAGAAACAAATATCGAAACATCCAGACAGGTTTCAACATGAACATGCACAAACATTTGATGTGACGCAATCAGCGATTACGTGAAGCACTAGCCAAACTTGGCATTAGCTGCAAAAAAAACATTTCGTTATGAGGAACAAGATGAATTGGTGTATTCGTTATAAAGTGAAAATTAATTGGCTCTTTGGTAGTTTGCGTTGAATAATGATATAATAAAAACAATAAATTATAGATAAAAGAAAAAAAGGAATCAATGATGACAAATATATCTTTTCCGATAGAACTAGACATAGAAAATTTGGAAGTAAAAGAAGTAAA
>JAUCGL010000126.1 GCA_030378105.1 Candidatus Halobeggiatoa sp. HSG11
CGAGTGTACGGTTGGTAACTTTAAGAATTAAAAACTATCCATATACGGAGATAATTTATAATGCTTAATTATAACATTAGACCTAACTATACTGCAAACCAACAAGCTATATCCATTAATAACCGTTTTCATAAACGTTGTGAAAAGAAAAAATTTGCTCTTATCGAATTTATGCTTGTGGTTGCAATTATTAGTATTTTGGCTGCTGTCGCTATTCCTCCTTACAATGATTATATTATCAGATATAAAGTAACTGAAGCAAATACTATATTTTCCAGTATGAAAAATGCCCTAGCAGCTTTTGATAATGAGACTGGTGAATTTCCATCTACTTTGAGTTCCTTATTAAGTGTAGTCACCCAAGGTGATTATATAGAAGATACTACCTATTTTCATAGTGGAACAAAAGCTAATACAGAAATTTGTTATCTATTCAAAGATTTTGAAAGTGGTAAAGGTACTTTGTGTTACAAATATTACGCAGGTGCTAATGGTGAAGGATGGGAATGTTCTACCAATGCTCCCGTATTTGCCGGAACAACTCTTTCTGATAAATTTTTGCCAAAAAAATGTCGCAGTAATTATGTCACAACTTTAAAGTAATCTTGCATAAAATTATTAGGTTGGGCGAGTTATACAATTTGTGGTTGCTCTCCAACAAAATACTTAATAGCTTTAATATATTGTTAGATGGAAACTGTCTTAATTCTATGAATTAGTAGGAATAATATAGGAGATTGTCTCATGTTATTATCACATACTTGTATTTTTGTATTGATAGTTAGCTTAAGTTTAACCATCACATGTAACTTAACTAAACACACAACATCTGGTTACCAAACACTTGCAGCAAAAACTGATTCTCGTCGGCAAAATGTTCCTGAAAGGAAAGTTAATATCAATGCAGAAAATGGTAACAAAGGATTTTCTCAGTCCCAACAGCTTAAGTTTACTACCAGTTAATCCAAAGCTTAAGTTTTGAACTCCAACAAATTTTCCTTAATTAAAATGCCTTAAGTTGGAAACGCATTCAAAGACGCTCTTACAGTCTCAAAACGTTAAAGCATTATAAACCTTAAAATGTCTATTTTAATTGACTTAATATTATGAACGAACAACTTCTTATATCATTTGCAATATTTAGTTCTTTATCTGCTTTGTTTTTAATAGTTGCACTGCTTAAAATTCTTCGTTATCTGTTCATTAACCGAAATAACAGATATACAAGTCAACATAATAGTTTAGTTAAATTAACCACAGAAAGTCGTTATCCATGTAAGAGTGATTTATTACCTCAAGAAGCTACCGATGCAATCAAAGAACTTAAGTTTTTAAGAGATAGTGGAATTATGTCACAGAATGAATATGACGATCAAAAATTCAAGGTCATGAAAAAATTCAAACAATCCCACAAAAATCATAATTATAACATGTAATTATATGCGATTGTATTTTTTATTAAGCAATTGATTTTAATTAAAATTAACCATTAAGAATTACTATATACTGAGGTATTTATTATGACAACTCTATATCAAAAAATTTTGAATTTAGCCAATCTTGATAATGCACAAGCCCAATATTTAGTGGGATTATGTTTATATCGTGGCCGAGGTGTACGAAAAAACTCAACTGAAGCAACAAAATGGTTCTATCAATCGGTTGAAGGTGGATATATGAAAGCTGGACATCTAATTGTGAAGATTTATCATGAAGAAAATACCAATCCACTTGTTTTAGAGAAAGCTGCTAAAGCAGAAGAGGATAGAGAAAGAACAACCAGAGCAACACATGCTAATTTTTTTACCGATTATTACAATAAATCTGAACAAGACAAAACCAGTAATTCTATATTTAATCAAGCTTTAGTTTTGTATAACGGAAAAAAATTTGTAATTGCTGCTGAATACTTGCTAAGAGCCGCCAAATTAGGACATAAACGAGCTCAGTATAGACTTGCGAGAATGTATAAATACGGTCAAGGTATTCCTATGGATGTTGATAAAGCATTGTATTGGAGCGAAACTGCAAAATCTAAGATACCATTATTGTAACTTAATGTACACAGCCTTATTTAATAGTTAATGGAAAATGCTAAATTTACACTTGACATGATAATAAATTTATTTTTTTTAATAAGTAAGTTGGGTAAGAAAATCTTGCTTATTTTATATAAAATAATAGTTGTTTTGCTACTATGGACAGGAGTTAACGCAACTGAATCACCTGATGGAATCTTTACTAATGTTGAATGTTTGAGTTGTCATGAAAAATATAACTCTGATTTAGTAAAAGATTGGCAAGCAAGTGTACATGCTTATGTTGAGAAAAAAGCTGATTGTGTAACCTGTCATGGTAATAAACATACTACTGTTTTGGCACGAAATGATAAAATTTGTATAAATTGTCATGGAGGTAAAAAATCTCCAGTAGTACATAGTTATAATACTTCTAAACATGGTACTTTAATACGTCTGGAACAATATGATTGGACTCAACTTATGGCTAACTATCGTGTACCGAGTTGTAGTTATTGCCATATGTATGCTGGTAATCATAATGTTACTCATACAGTACGTAAGCAGCAACTATTGATGAGTTCAAATAAAGTAGAATTGAAAAAAATACAAGATAGATTAAAAGTTATTTGTCAGAATTGTCATTCGCCTCGATATGTAACTCAATTATTTTCTAATGGCGAAGCTCAGTTTCAGATTGCTTATATGAAAGTACGAGAGGCTAATCAATTAATAACACAAGCAAGCATAAAATTTTCTGATGCTAAACTTGTTGATGTTAAGCAGCAAATGAAGAAAATGCGACAACACCTAAAAAATGTATATCTTGGTGTTGGTCATCAATCGCCAGACTATCAATGGTGGCATGGACAACCTGCATTGGATGGTGATCTATTACGAATTAAAAATTCTATTGGGGAGTTACATCTGAAAAATATTAGGAAATAGGTTGGAGTTCAAAGATTTAAGATTTGGTTTATTTATATAACTGATGTTACACAGAAAGCTATTTAAATTTAATATATCATATAAATAATACCTTTGCCACAAACTTAAGATAAAAAAATGAGTTTCGCAGAAATTTCATGATGTCCACGGGAACGTCCATATTCCGTGAACTAATCAATTTTCCAGCGAAATAGTTATTAATTGTCCCAACACGTCCTAATCTAGCACTGTTGGGATACAGCCACTTATAATTCAAAATAGTTTTTTAACCAACAATGAAATTTTTTCCCAAGTGATTTCAAATATAAGTAGGCAAATGGCAATATAAAGAATATCAAAATTAACAGGTTAATTCCAATTAATAACAGATGTCCGATTTGAGTTATTCTTTGTGGATTGTCGGTAAAGATACCTAACAGAATAGCCACATCTTCAGGATTTTGGGTGATGAAAGCAACAACACCAGTGAATGCCGCAATAAATGTTAATACAAACAGCATTTTTTGAATATTGGATTCGTATTGTAAACGTTGTCCATCAAGGTGCAATTGCCAGCGAGTTCGAATGCCATCTAAATAAGCTAAAGCCGCTTGAATGTAAGTAGTATGATTTTTTAAATTATTGATATTCAAATCAAAGCTATCCAATAAGGGAACTTCAGTATCATTCTGCCAAGTTAGTTCCCAATTATGCGTTTTATCTGTTTTATCCAAATATTGCCAAACTTGTTCGCTGCGATGCAAATTTCTTTCTAAATTATAACGATTGATTTCTAAAGTTTTTGTAGCAGCATCCAATCGTGCTAAAACTTGTTTTGCATTTGCGTCTAACTGCATGGTATCGTGCAATTCTTTTTCAAATTTTTTATCGTTGGCACATTTAAGATTATCGTCTGGTATTTGTTGATAAATCTCGTTTTTAGAGTCGAGTTGTTGCCGTAATTCAGACGCAGCTATATCAAGGCGTTCAAATTGCCATTTTTGCATTATTAAACGGGTTAATACTTGCCACATAAGTGCTACATCACCACTGCATAAAAAGTTTTGCAATTGATTGGCAGCTGTGGAAGGTAAATGACCATGTGCTAAACCATAAACAGCAAAAATGGGATTATGGTGATTTTCACCGAGTTCCATTGGTGCTAAATTGAGTGGTTGTGAAGAAGAAATTTTAATTTGCCAGTTATAACAATTAGTTGTTGGTTGATATTCTGGTTCAAATTCTTCTAAAGTTGCTGGTGGTATCTCTCTCAGTTCATTTGATGCTATTTTTAGTAAAAATTTTTCATTTGGGGTTTTGTTATCTGTTGCCGGTTGAAAGGTAACTTTACCAATATTGGTATTGCAACTAACTTTGTATTCTTTTACCGTTTCATTCATGATAAGCAAGGCCACACCCATAAATGCTTCGGGCAAGAAAGCATCTTGATAACAAGCTGTTATCTGTTTCCAGCCTTGTTGTAAATGTTGTTGCCATTCACTTAGTTTGGCTTTGTTAGATGGTGGGGCGTAACGAAATAGGCGTTTATCTTTATCAATGCGAAGACTATGTAAGTTGTCTTGGACAATTCTGTTAGGAAAGGATAAAGGTTCTTGCCATGTTTCATTGGCGTTATTACATGTTACTTGAAATAGGAAATAAAATTCGTAGTTAAGGTGGTTCATTGTATTAAAATTTGGAGTAGAGAGACCGGCACTCTTCAAAAGTAGTTGACAATTGTTTCGGGAATGGAACAAAGTGGATTTCCCGAAACCAATATTTGGAAATCATTTCGGGAAATCCGTTTCACTCCATTCCCGAAATAACTATTTATTACTTTTGCTTGAAATAGTGCTGAGAAACCTGATTTTTGGAAACCTGTCAGGTCTAAAAATTATTTAACTGGTTTGTTTTGACCACCACCATTTGAATCAGGCTTTGTATCTGCTGGTGGATCGGCTGGTTTGTCGAAACTGTCAAATCTAGTGGCTGATTTGCTACTTCCTTGTGAAGATTCTGCAAACTGTTCTAAAACTTCGTAGCGAGAGTCATCTTCTCCCCATTTTTTATAGGCTTTGTCCAGTAATTTCTGCTCATCAGTTTCATTCAATAATTCTTGTAATTCTTTGATATAACTTTGAATATTATTGTGTAAGTTCATTATTTATCTCCAGTAAAATTTTTTCATAATCCTGTTTGTCGTAAAAGTTCTTCAATTCTACTTTAAAATACCGTCTGAATCAACATGGGAATGTTATGTTATTGTTTGCATTGGCCATAATCCTAATTATGAGTATAGTATTCATTATAACTCAAAAATTTACATTTCTTAAAGTTATTCTCCATCCCCAATCAACACAAATCCAGCCCAATAATATGGGTTGTTGTAAGGATATGGGCGGCTTGTCATCATATCAGGAAAATATTTTTTAACTGTTTCTTTGGGCATATTTCGTAATTGAGCTTGGGCTTGTTGTAACGCTTTGACTGGTGATAGTCCGTCATTTAAGCCTTGATAGAAATTTTCTATTAGTAAGCGGGTGGCATTGTCTTCAACGGGCCATTGGGTAGCTAGAACATTATGGGCTCCAGCAAATAGGAAGCTTGAACTAAGTCCCATGTACTCATCAGCGAGGGTGGGTTTTATTTGGGCGGTTTCACAGGCACTCATAACGACTAAGCGGGGATTGTCCATACGGATGCTGGTGAACATTTCTTTTGCGGCTAATAGTCCATCAGCTAAGAGTAAACCTGCTTTGGTTAGGTCTTGGTTAAAAGTGCCATGACAGGAGAAATGACTGTGTTGAGCTTGATTTAAAACTTCTTGCACTTTTTGGCGTGTTGCTTTTTCACGAGAAATTAATTCATCCATTTGAGAACGTAATTTGTAAACTATTTTGCCTTCTTTTTCGGCACCCGGTAATTCTTTTACTTTTTTTGATTTTAAATATTCACTCCAAGGATTAGCAATAATACAACCTTTGCCTTGATTGGTGGATTGACGTTCGCTAATTAAGCGGAGTATTTGCATTGAAGGTAGATAATGCACTGGATAACGAACTGCTAATGGTTCATCGTTTATGTTCACTAAATGAATTGGTAGGAGATGCCAAGCAACATGTGGAATCAAGATAATATTATTGGGTTGAAATTTAGTTATTAATTCCGCAAGTGATTCTTTTAATTGGGAGTCTAACCATTTGCATAATTCATTTACTGTTTCTTTTGAGCGTTTTTCTCGTATTTTCGTATTTTTTAATCCGGCATATTTCCGCATATCATCTTGAAATATCTTGGCTTGTGTTTCAACATCTTGTGAAGATAAATTTATCTGCAAGGGTATTTGTATTCCTTGTGTGGTGATGGCATATAGATATAAAAATTCAGGACGTTGTTCAAAAGCAATCACTAAAGTATCTGTTGAAATAAGTTGTTTGATATCTTTAATAGTTAAAGGTTTTGGTTTTATTGCTTCACCAAAGGCTGGGTCTGCATTGGCAATATCTTCACGTACTTTTTTTAGTTCGTTTTCTATTTCTTGTCGTTTTTGTAAAAGTTGTTGTTCAGGACGATCTTCGATATTGCGAGTTGTTGGGGTGAAAAAGCGTGTTGTACCATCACCGGCAATAGCTGTTGGGATTGATGTATCCAGTTGATTGACCAGTAAGCGTAATTTTTCTTGAAGTTCACGGTATTTGGGGCGTAAATTTTCATCAATTTTGTCAATATGAGAACCCGGCTCGGCACGTTCACGGAGCATTTGTTCAACTAATACTCTTGATTTGCTGCGTTCAAGGATAAAATAGGCTTGATCGGGTTGGTCAAATTGTAAGGCAAAGTTAATGGACAGTCGATATAAATCTAAGTTTTTTTCAATTAAATCAGATTTAGCGGTATCTGAAACTTGATCTAATACCAGGTCTAACCAGTCAAGTCCTATTAATGTAGTTTCAAAAGCTTCTGAAAAATCTTGTCCACCCGGTCGTTGTGGTGAACTGTACCATTGGACAATTGCAAGAACTTTCCTGATTTCATCAGAGAATATTTGGCCTTTTTCACTCAGTTCCATGAGTCCATCCAAGGCTTTTTTGTACAAATTGTCGGTTTCAGAAAGCTCGTTCAATACTTGGAAACATTTTCCTAAGCTGATATACACAGCATTTAATTCTTTGTTTAGTTCATCGTGTCCTTCGGCAATCAAGGTTTGATATTCTTTTACTCCCGTTTCATAAATTTCCCGTGCAGTTGAAAATTCGTTACAACTCGCATAATAATCCCCAAGTGCCATTTTTGCACTGAGTAGTTGTGGACGGAGTTTGGTTTGTCCTTCGTCAATCAGTTTTTGAAATTGAGCAATACTATTTTCTAAAGTATTTTTGGCAGTTTGCGGTTCACTTTGTTGTAGACATAAAGCTAGATATTTTTGGATGTTTGCTAGTTCTACACGTAACTGAGATTGTCCTTCGGTTATTAAAGCTTGGAGTTCTTTTTGGGCTTGTTCCAAAGTTGTCTGTGCTTCATAATCATCAAGTTTAAAAAGACATACTCCCAGTTTTGCACGAACTTTAGCCAAACCGCTCCGTAATTCATTGGTATTTTTTTGGTTAATTAACGTCTGGTATTCTTCGATGCTTTTTTCCAAAGCATTCCGTTCAGCCATCAAATCACCGATATATCCAAGACATATTCCTATAAATAATTGTGTTTCAACTAATTTAAAGTATAGCTTCTTTTCTCCTTTACTAATTAGAGTTTGGTAGTGAGCCAATGTTTTTTCTAATTCTTTTATTGCCGCAGAAAGTTCCCCATATTGAATAAGACATGCTCCTAGATGGAATCTGGCTAGGGCTAAGTTAGGAAGTTGTTTTTCATATCCTCGATTAATTAATTCTTGGAGAAAATTAACCGCATTTTGCAAAGATTCTTTAGCTTCTTTCCAATCTCCTTCTTGTTTAAGAAAGAACATTCCACTTTCAACAGATTTCTTTGAAACTGAACTTAATATTATACTACTGGGATCACTTGTTAAACCACGACGATCCAGAAAATTTTTGAGAGTAGTATCTAGGTTGCCTGAACCCATTTTCACAAGTATCCCTATTGCTATATAGTAGTCTGGATGATTTTCTGGAAATGATTTAAGAAAAGAATTCCGAATGGAATTGGATAATTTCTTAAAAATGATAGGATGAATTGTAAGTAATAATAGTACAGTTGAAACATATATTCCTATCACATATAAAATTGTTTTCCACCATACTATTTCAGAAAATACAAAAAAATACAAAAGAGCCAAAATAGTAGACAAAACGACTGCTACATTGTATAGAGATAAAATACGGTCTAAAATTTTATAGTATGGGCTAAGAATGCTTTTGATTATTATACCGATTTTTCCATAACCAATCTCATTTCCTGGAATCTTTGGTTGGCTTTTTAAAATTGATTTCAAGAGATTATTAGCAATACTTTCGGAAACACCTATTTTAGAAACATCTATTTCCCTAAGTTGTTGGATCGCTATATGATACTGTTGATATTCGTATGGAAATAGTGATAGGAAAGAATTTTTTGCTTTTCTCAATGGAATGAGTTCAAGGTAAAACACGCTTCCTAACATAAAAAATATAAAATTCCCGGTACTGTACCCTAGAATTTTCCACCATACCAGATCATATAAAAACAACAGTATAACTGGCAAAATGAGGACAGAAACAATAACTCCTAAACTAAATACAAAAATATTTACTTTTTCGTATTCTGTATATAAATCAATAATTATATTCTGAATTTGTATTCCCATTTGTTCTTCATCATTTTTTTTATTTTGTGGCTGACTTTTTAATATTAAATTCAGTAAATTGTTAGCTTCCTTTGAAATATTTCTCATTTCCTTGAGCATTTTTATAGCCATTTCATATTGTGGGTGACTATACGGAAATAAGAATAAAAAATCTGTCTTAGCTGATTCAAGTGCCTTTCCGGGTGTATTCCCAATATAAGCCAAACTGATAAATAAGGGTAGTAGTGATAAAATGATCACTTTCCACCAGACAAAATCATACAAGAAGACAAAGGCCATAATACATAAGAAGTAAAAAAAGCCTAAAAGGAAAATGGAAATAGTAACTCTATATTGTTCAAAATTTTCCAAAGGAATTAAGATATTTCTAATTTTCGTTTTGATAAGATATTCGTCACCGATATTGTCTTGAGGAATAGCCACTTTAGAAATAAGTGCGGTGTGTAATATTTTTCCAACATCATTAGGGCTTTCTAATTCCGTGAGTATTTTTATAGCAAGGTGATAATCAGGATGATCTATAGGATACAATTTGAGAAATGTATTTAAAGCACGATTTTCCGCTATCTTATTAACTATAAGAGCTATTGGCCAAATTGTTATGAAATAAATGAATAGTAAAGCTATCGTGTATAAAATGCTTTTCCACCAATAAAAATCATAAAAAAACGTAAAGCAGCATACGATAAAGCTCACTGAAATCAACCAGAATAGAGTTGTACTACTTGATGAAGAACGAGGAACTATGCGATTACTTAAAAAAATTGAGAAAATAAAACCTATGGTGTATAAAGTTATTTTCCACCATAAAATATTGTATAAAAAGGCAGGAGAGATAAAAACAACTAAAAATAAAACAAAGCCAAATAAACCTCCAAAGTCCTCTAAACGCCTTAATATTGTGTCAAAAGGAATCAAAATGCTTATGAGTTCATTTTCAATATTTTTTTCCGTATCTGTTAAACTTGGAGTATTTGCATGGCGTTTTATTCGTTTTTTCTCAAAAGAAACAAGTTTTTTATATAATTTTGATTCAATATTACTAGAACTTTCCAGTTCAGTGAGTATTTTTATAGCAGTATAGTAATCGGTACTTCCTGCTGAAAATAATTTAAGAAATGTTCTTAAAACAGAGTACACAGCTACTTCATTAAGCATAAACATTGTCATAATTATTATGGCAGAAATTGAAATAATTGAGCCTGTTGTATATAAAATTATTTTCCACCAAGAAATATCATAAGACATGAAAAAGTACATAGTGAAAACAACTATGCTTGACCATAATAAATATCCACCAATGTTTATAACACGATTTAATATCGCATCAACAGGAGTCAATATGTTTATCAGTTCATTTTCAATGCGTTTCTCCACCTGTTTATTAACTGTGATATTAGCAGGTATTGGTATTTGTGATTTCGTGTCTAATGGTGTTTGCCAAATTGAGGTAGTACTACGGCGTTTAATTGTGTTCGTCTTTTCTCCTTCAAGTTCACTTAATATGCCTAATTTTTGAGGATCAATTTCTGAGGATTCGTATTTATTCTCTTCAATATGTTCTTCTGCCAATTTACTAGCAATTATGTTATCTGTAAATGTTAATACTTGTGCATTTTCATTTGTGCTATTCTCAGCATCAACAAACTGAATTTCATTATTTTCATATAAATATTGAACTGCCTGAAACCAGCCAGATGGAGTTGTCAACTCTTTATTTTTTAGTCCGTTCAAAAAAAACATAAAATCGTCATGATCGTATTGACGCACAATATCCACCTTGCCATGCAACACCTCATTATTCACCGGCTGCACATCAATTATTTTCGCCAATTCATTCAAGATGGCAATAAATTCATCATAAGTTAGGTTTAATTTAATCATTTTAAGTAGTTATCAATTTATTTATCTGAATCAGAATTAACAGAATTTTTCTCGTTCCCAACGTCCCGTTGGGAATGCATTCAGGGACGCTCTGCGTCCCGCAACGCAGAGCATTGCAAAAAAGCATTCCCAACCAAGAGGTTGGGAATGAGATAAATTTAATTTAAAATAAACCTATCGACAGGAATTCCAAAAAATTTCCCAAGTTTTTCAGCTATATTTTGATTAATTTTACGTTCACCACACTCTATTTCAACAATAAAATCTTCAGTTAAATTCCCCAACTCCTGCCCTAATTCCATCTGTGACAAACCCAAATTTTCACGGTAAATCCTAACAACATCACCAGACGTTATGGTGGGACTTATTTGCTTATACCAATCAGTTTCAAAAATATTAACTAGCTCTTCATTATCTTCAATAATTTCAACATTTTGTCCAAATTGTTGTTGAATATAGTCTAAAACTTGATTTGGAATGTCACCTTTTATTTCAAATAACATAGTATCAGTATGGGGCTTTTTCACGACTGCCAACATAATACACCTCTATTTCAATAGTTTGATTTTCATGCTTCCAACAAGCTACCCAAGATGTTCCTATATGGCAATGATATTCGGTTTGGCTGAGTTTGCTATAATTTTGCCAAATTGGTTGTTCTGGACCATCTTCTTGTAAATCTTGAATTAAAACAGCAAATTTTTTCTGTACCCAAATTGGAAGTTTTCGTAAATTCTTTTCAACTTTCTTTTTAATAACCAGCTTGTAAGTCATTATTTCTCGTTCCCAACGTCCCGTTGGGAACGCATTCAGGGACGCTCTGCGTCCCGCAACGCAGAGCATTGCAAAAAGGCATTCCCAACCAAGAGGTTGGGAACGAGATATACAACACGTCCCCTCAAACCTGCAACCGAGAAATATCCGCTACCTGCAAAAACAACTCTCGAACTTTCTGTAAAAAAGCCAACCTATTATCCCGCACCACAGAATCCTCAACCATCACCATAACATCATCAAAAAAAGTATCAATTACCTCACGCAAACCAGCCAAATCCTGTAAAGCAGCTTGATAATCACCAACCTTCAACAATGGAGCAATTTTTTCACTGACAGATTCCATTGCATCATACAAATTCCTCTCTGCTTTATCTTCAAAATAAGTAGGATTTGGTTCAGCCGGGAAAGACTGACCAGCTTTCTTCAAAATATTATGAATCCGTTTATTAGCACTAGCCAAACTCTCCATCTCAGGCAACTCACGGAAAGCCTTAATACCTTGAATTCGTTTATCAAAATCTAATGGTGAAGTTGGCCGACAAACCAACACCGCCTCAATACTATCCAATGGAATATCCTGTTCCTGATAATAATTACGCAATCGTTCCAACACAAAATCAAATACCTTACTATCCTCAGCTAACACCTTGTCAGGATAAGCATTTTGAGCTTCAGTCAACAATTGCTGTAAATCCAATGGCAAACGACATTCAATCATAATCCGTAAAATGCTCAAAGCAGCTCGCCGTAGACCAAACGGGTCTTTATCCCCAGTTGGAACCTGTCCAATACCAAAAATACCAACCAAAGTATCTAATTTATCAGCAATAGACAATGCTTGGCCTAAAGTACTGGTTGGCAATTCATCGCCAGCAAAACGTGGCATATACTGCTCTCGCAACGCATTCGCTACTTTGTCAGTTTCCTTATCCCACTTAGCATAATACTGCCCCATGATTCCTTGTAATTCAGGAAATTCACCAATCATATCAGTAACTAAATCACATTTAGCCAATTGGCCAGCCCGAATTCCTTGTAACTCCTCATCCCCTTGCTGCTTAGTTATATTGCCGCATAATTGAGCAACTCGTTTAGACTTATCATATAAGCTACCTAATTTCTTTTGGAAAATAACATTTTTCAACTGTTCCAAACGATTAATCAATGGAGTAGCTCGATCTTGCTGCCAGAAAAAAGCCGCATCAGTTAAACGAGGCCGAATAACTCGTTCATTACCTGCTTGCACAACTTCTGGATGTTTGCTGACAATATTACTTATCGCAATAAAATAAGGCAATAATTCCCCAGCTTGATTCACTACTGGAAAATATTTTTGATGACCCTGCATGGAAGCAATCAATGCCTCCGAAGGAACTTCAAGAAATTGCTTGTCAAAACTACCAGTTATTGCAGTTGGCCATTCAACCAAACCAGTTACTTCATTTAACAAAGCCTCCTCAATGACAGCTTGTCCATCAATCTTAATGGCAGCTTCTTCAACTAAAGCTTTAATGCGTTCACGGCGGTCAACGAAGTCAGGAATCACATAACATTTCTTTTCTAATAATTTAGCATAATCAGTTGGTTCAGATAAATTAATTGGTTGTGGATAATGAAAGCGATGCCCTCTTGTTTCAGAGCCACTTTTGATGCCTAAAATTTCTGTTTCAACTACTTCTGAATCAAATAAAATAACTATCCAATGGACAGGTCGCACAAACTCAAATGGCAGATCGCTCCACCGCATTCGCTTAGGAATCGGCAAACTAGCCAAGGCATTTTCTATTATATTGGGAATCAAAGTAGCAGTTGGCTTACCAACTTGAATACTGGTATTAACCAAACGTTCACCAGTTCTATCCAAATCAGTGACTGCTATCCCACAAGAACGAGCAAAACCTAATGCAGCTCTGGTTGGCTGTCCTTCTTTATCAAATGCCGCCGCCATAGCCGGCCCAGTTCTAGTAACTTTTTGATCAGCTTGCTTAATTACCAGCCCTTTCACCAATACAGCTAATCTACGTGGAGTTGCAAAAGGAATGACAGTGCTATAATCCAAATGTTTTTGTTTAAGTCCATCACTCACACCAGTTACAAATGCTTCTGAAAGTTTAAGCAAAGCTTTGGGTGGTAATTCTTCTGTACCAATTTCAATTAATAAATTTCTTGTTTCGGACATATTTACACTCCACACATAGGAAAGTTAAGAGACTCACGCCGTTCATAATAAGCTTTAGCAACTGCTCTGGCCAAAGTTCTAACTCGTAAAATATAACGCTGTCTTTCCGTTACCGAAATAGCATGACGTGCATCTAATAGATTGAATGTATGTGAAGTTTTAAGCATCATTTCATAAGCTGGTAAAGATAAATTTTTTTCTATCAAAGAATTGCTTTCAGATTCATATAGTTCAAATAAGTGGAATAATTCATCAATTGGAGCATGTTCAAAATTATAAGTTGACATTTCGACTTCATTTTGATGAAACACATCTCCATATGTTATGCGTCCTAATGGCCCGTCAGTCCAAACTAAATCAAATACACTTTCCACTCCCTGCAAATACATGGCAATCCGCTCTAAACCGTAAGTTATTTCTCCAGTTACTGGCTTACATTCTAAACCGCCAACTTGTTGAAAATAGGTAAATTGAGTGATTTCCATACCATTTAACCAAACCTCCCAACCTAATCCCCAAGCTCCTAAAGTTGGCGATTCCCAGTTATCTTCAACAAAACGAATGTCATGGATTAATGGGTCTAGCCCTAACATTTGTAGAGAATCTAAATATAAATCTTGTAATTCTAATGGAGATGGTTTGATAACAACTTGATATTGATAATAATGTTGTAGTCGATTGGGATTTTCTCCATAACGACCATCGGTTGGTCGGCGAGAGGGCTGTACATAAGCTGCACTCCAAGGTTCTGGCCCAATGGCTCGTAAGAAAGTTGCGGGATGAAAGGTTCCAGCTCCAACTTCCATATCATAAGGTTGCTGTAAGACACAGCCCTGTTTTGCCCAATATTCTTGGAGGGCTAAAATAAGTCCTTGAAACGTTGTGGGTGATGACACGATTGCTCCTGTTATTTTAAATGAAAGTTATATTTTAACAGAAAGAAGGGATTTTTTTTCGATTTGGTACTAGCTTGTCGAAAAACAGCTATTTTGACTAATTTTTGTATCTCAATTTATGGATAGCAAACAATTAAAAATTGAAAGTTGAAAGTTGAAAGTTGAAAGTTATGGTAGAACTTAATATATTTTATCGGTGGCTATTCACATTCAATCCTTTCAAAGTTTATGAATCAATTGTTAACCCCAAAGGGGTGAAACATGAATAGCCATAGGTGAAACCTATGGTACTTAATATATTTCATCCCTTATTTCTTTTGCTAACCATGAGAATAGGTCTAGGACTTACGCATTGACAAACCCTAAAAAACATTATCTATAATAAATTCAATTATTTAAAATAAATCATAGAGGGATTTTTCTGTGTATTTGAGAATCAAGGTGTTTAATACTAGACATAAAATTT
>JAUCGL010000127.1 GCA_030378105.1 Candidatus Halobeggiatoa sp. HSG11
TTTTTCTGCATACACTTCTTTTGAGTCCCTCCAAAATGAATTATTTAATATTTTAAAAAATATTGGTGATGAATACATTATTGAGTACACCTTATAAATGTTAAAATACTTTTGTGTATCTACATAAGATTCTTATAAAAACATAATTGCTCTCAAAAATAGTAGAAGTGTTAAATCTGTTACTCAATTAACTATGGGAATAGATCATTTTGAATTGTCAACCAATAAGTTGATAATTTTTCTTTCAGTTTTTTCATTATTTTTTCTTGTTTATTTAAATATCTTGTTTGCATAATTAACTTCTCACTTTTTATGACTCTTGTAATAGGCTCTTTATGGTATAATATAAGAGTTTAACCATATCTTTATGGAGGTTTTATGAAAATAACTGCTATTACCTCTCTTTAAAAGAAAATAAAGTATAGTCACTTACTTTGATAACAGTTTTTACCAGAAGACTGTTTCATTTAAAAATAAATAATTAAAGAATATATGCCTGAAGAATATAAAAATAACATAACTGGTGCTATCCTAGCTGGTGGGCGTGCTGAACGTATGAATGGGCAAGATAAAGGTTTATTATTGTTTAATAATAAATGTATGATTGAACATGTTATTAACACTTTACGCCCTCAAGTTAATAACCTCATAATAAGTGCCAATCGTAATCAAGAACGTTATTATCAACTGAGTAAAAGTCCGATATTAACTGATGATTTTGGTTATTATAGTGGTCCTTTGGCTGGGATTGCCACAGCCTTAGCACATGCTTCTACTGATTATGTATTGTCTGTTCCATGTGATGCTCCACTGATTAGTTCAAAATTAGCAGAGCGTTTATATGCTGACCTTATTCAACATGATGCTAAAGTCAGTGTTGCTCATGATGGAAAAAGAATTCAACCAACGTTTTGTTTAATGAAATGTAGTTTATTAACGGATTTATTGGCTTTTATTAAAATGGATGAACGTAGTGTACACCGTTTTTTACAACGACATTCAGCAATACAGGTAGACTTTTCTGATCTTGCTAACAGTTTTTTAAATATAAATACTATAGAAGAACTTTCTATTCACGAAAATAAATGACTATTCCAGTTCTAGGTTTTGTAGCTTATAGTGGCACTGGCAAAACAACTTTACTATTAAAACTCATCCCGATATTAAAGAAAAAAAATATTCGCATTGGTATGATCAAACATACTCACCATAAGAAGTTTGATATAGACCATCCGGGTAAAGATAGTTATCGTTTACGTCAGGCAGGAGCCGAACAAATGTTAGTTGCTTCTGGAAAACGATGGGCTTTAATGGTTGAAATGGAGAATAAACTTGACGAACCTAATTTAGAGCAGTTGTTAGCTCATTTAAATCAAGATAAATTGGACTTAATCTTAGTTGAAGGTTTTAAACATGAAAACTTTCCGAAAATTGAAGTCCATCGTCCAAGTTTAGATAAACCATTGTTATTTCCTGATGATAAATCCATTATTGCGATTGTTTGTGATGAACCTTCATCAATAGTAACAACTTTACCAATATTTGATATGAATCAGCCTGATTTAATAGCGAAATTCATAGAACAGAGTATACTTCCAAACTAAATTTTCTGATTATTAAGGTAAGTAATAATATGTTATTAATCAATTTGTTACTATTAGGAACTGTTGTACATTCTGGTGTTAAAGCTTATAAAAAAATCAACAAAATTAATTCACAAGATGTTTTAGATACCGAGCTACCAGCAAAGTCTGAAAAAACACCATCTACGGAACATGTAGAACCAAAAGATTTGCGTCATCAGCAAATGGAAGAAATATCATCCAATACTGCTCAAGATGAAATTGATGAATTTGATAAAAAAAATACTCAATATTTATCAGCTTCAGCAGTTGGCTTAGGGCTTGCAACTAGTGGAGCTTTATTTTTTCACCCTTTGAGCCTCCTCAGTGTACCAATTCTTTTTTATGTCAGTACTCCCATTTTTCAAGAAAGCTATGTTGGTATTATAGAAGAAAAAAAATTAAATGTAGCAGTGATTGATTCTATAAGTATTATTGGTGGGATTTTTACTGAATATTATTTTATAAGTGCTTTATCAAATGTCACCTATTACTTAGCTAAAGGCATTTTAAGCAAAACAAGAGATACAACCAAAAAGAACTTAATCAATGTATTTTCCGAACAACCACGTTTAGTTTGGTTGCTTAAAGATGGAATTGAAATTGAAGTTTCTTTGGATGAAATAAAAGTTGGGGACATAATTGTAGTTAATGCAGGCGGAATTATACCAGTAGATGGTGTTATAACTGAAGGGATGGCAACTATAGACCAACATGCTTTAACTGGTGAATTTCAACCTTGTGAAAAGACAACTAATGAACAAGTCCTTGCTGCTACTGTTGTGCTTGCTGGTTGTATTCATATTCAAGTTGAAAAAACTGGAGTTGAAACTATTGCAGTGCAAATTGGTGAAATACTGAATAATACTGCTGAATTTGAATTAGTTCTCCAAACTCAAGGTGAGCAGGTTGCTGATAAAACTGTTATACCAACCATTGCTACTGGTACTTTGGCATTTTTGACCTTGGGAACCTATAGTTCTATAGCGATATTTGGTTCTAACTTTTCAGAAATTATCAGGTTAACCAGTCCATTCAGCATGTTAAATTTCCTAACTATTGCTTCTAAAAACAACATTCTGATTAAAGATGGACGTTCTCTTGAATTATTGAATAAAGTGGATACAGTTATATTTGACAAAACTGGTACATTGACGTTAGAACAACCTTATGTTGGGAATATTTATACTTGTAATGGGATACCTGAACAGGAATTACTTAGCTATGCTGCTGCGGCTGAATATAGGCAAAGTCATCCAATTGCGAAAGCTATTTTACAGGCTGCTGTTGATTTGGATATACCCGATATTGATGAAAGCCAATATGAAATTGGTTATGGTATTAAAATTAAAGTAAATAATAAGTTAATAAAAGTTGGTAGTATACGTTTTATGGAAATGGAACAGATAGATATACCAACTGAAATAAAAAATTTGCAAACTAACAGTCATATTCAGGGTAACACAACTATTTTTGTAGCAATTGATGAACAGTTGGGAGGTATGTTAGAACTATGCCCGACAATTCGCCCTGAAGCTAAACGAATTATTAAGCAATTAAAACAACGTGATTTATCTGTTTATATTATATCTGGAGACCATGATCTTCCTACCAAGCAATTGGCTGAAGATTTAGAAATTGATAATTATTTTGCTAATGTTCTGCCACAAGATAAAGCAAAATTAGTTGAGCAATTACAGCAAGATGGAAAATCGGTATGTTTTGTTGGGGATGGTATCAATGATTCCATTGCATTAAAAATGTCAACAGTATCTATATCTTTACGAGGTGCTTCAGCTGCCGCTACTGATATAGCTCAAATTATTTTTATGGACCAAACTATACAACAGTTAGATTTTTTATTTGAACTAAGTCAAGAATTTAAGTCAAATATCAATACTGGTTTGGCTGGGACGGCTTTATCTGCTTCTCTTTGCATAGGTGGAATCTTTTTCTTACAATTTGGGATTCCAGCTAGTATTATGTTTTATAATGCAACGGCTATTGGTGGGATGGGTAATGCACTGTTACCATTATTAAATCATAAAAATGATTCTGAAAAACTGTAGATTAATTTTGGTTAAAATTAAAGGTATAGACTGTATTTGTTGAGATTTGGTATTATTAAGTAATCGTAGGGTGGTATAAGCAAAGTATCATCCACCATTGTTGGTTGGACATTTATAAATTTGGTGTATGACACTTCGTTTATACACCCTACGAGCTAGTCTAGTAAAAAACTCAATAATTAATTAAAATCAAGAAAATAGAACTTAATTGGTACTTTGTTTTCTTCTTGGTATATATCTATTTTACCTTGCAAAAATGGAGGTACATTTTCTGTTTCTATAAAACAAAATTTTTCTGGCAATTTAGTATATATTGATTTTGGTGGAGCATAATTTTCCGATATATTTTTAAGCATATTGCCACTATTGTGAGTATGATAATAAATCTTATTTATGCCAATTTCTTCTTTTAACAACCAAATTGTTGAGGCCAACATTGCCTCATCCCAAATTTTTAAATGTGGTTTTAAAACATCATCAATATAAATGTCTAAATGAGTGTTATCTCCTTCAGTTTCATTTCTTATAGAAATAGCCTCTCTTATCCAATCATTCTGTATTTCCTCAATAAGTGCATACTCATAATCATCCGAAATATCTATCCGTGACCAAGCAAGAGTATGAAAATTTTCTGTAGCAATAGGATGACATTCATTTTCAAATGGATGATAATCTTCGTTAGGTTTTATTAATTTGTGATAGGGTTTGTTGTGTTTATTTGAGAAATTAAGCTGTAAAACAAGATTCTTACCATGTCTTGATGTTTGAGACCACCATCTGTCATTTTCTTCTCCCCAATCTCCTAGAGTGAGCAAGTAACATTCTTGAATTGGAGATAAATATGAAAATAATTTTTCTCTTGTTAAAAAACCATCTCCTGAATAAGAAATAGCCTGCTTGATAGTAGGTTTATTTAAAAGACGAGAAAATTTTGTTTGTGCAATTTCTTGAATAGACAAACCATCATCAATTAAATATGATAATAACAGAAAGGCATAATAATCTTTGAAATAATAAAAAAGCATTCTTTCTTGTGAAAGTATTTGAATCAATTCATTTACTTGCTGTTGATTCATGTAGCTTTGAGCTATTTTTCTTCGTTTATTTGTTACTTTCCTTTTTGGATTTGGAAATCGTGGAGATTCATATATTTCAGTCTCGATTATTTCTTGTTCTTCTAAACGTCTTAATTTTCTTGACTGTAATTTTACCTCAGTAAAATCCCAATGTGACATATTAGAATGACCAAGTTTTCCACCGATTCCTCCTTTTCTTAGGTTTTTTTTATAAGCCATTTTTATTACCTAAAATTTATACATGATATTTTTTATAATTTAAATATCTTTGTCATTTTTGTTAAGGAAGTGAACAAAGACGAGTTACTTAGCTTACCTTATTATAGGTAACAATTGATTACAAATATATGGTAGTTCTAAATAAAATAGTGATGATTCCAAAAAAACAGCTAGATTTCAAATATCTAGTGGGTTTAATACTACATATTGTAGGACTACCAAATATATTAATTATAGACTATGCTTGAAAATATTGATATATCTTTGTGTTATATTTTCCTTGTATATAGCATTTCCCGATTTTGAAGGTTAGGTGGGTTTCCACTTCGTTACTACCCACCCTACATAATATATTTTCATTTCAAATAGTTAAATACTTATGTATAACGATGAAAACAGGAGTTTGGGAACAATAATAAATTATAACTATATAATTTACAAAAAATTAATATTTTTTAGCTTTTGTCAATGTGTAAATCCTAATCTAGATAACATGCTAATTTAGTAACCAATTTATTATATTTTAAATAAAATACTTAAGATTGTGTTGACATTTGTTAATGGCAATAAAATGAGGTGTGATTATATTTCCCCAAATCTGGAAAAGCTATAACAGATTTTTTGAAAGTGTTAATGAAAAAATGCTTATGTTATAATTAAAAATTACGCCTTAACCTTCTCAAATACATTAACTGATATAACGCAGAATGCTTCTTAAGTTATTTAAGTAGATAAATCAAACTAGTTATATAATAACGAGTTGAAGTTATGCTTAATTATGTGAAGCTTGTCCAATTGCTTTGGACTTCAAATAAATGTGTTATATCAAGTACATTATACTGACCAAAATATGAAAAATAATATTTTTTACCTAGGAATTTATTTACTTATAATAGTATTTTCCATAACAAGTTGTGAAATGAAAAGGGATGATGAAAGTACAGAAGAAAGTGATGATTCAGTGGAGGTACAACCACAAACTTCTCCTGCACCAGTTTTTCCCGGCATAAATGAAATTATACCTACCAATACAGATACAGTTGATATAACTTGGGAATCTGCAACAGATGACTTAACTCAGGCAGATAATATCCTTTATAAGATATATCTATCAAAAGAAGCTAATTTTACACCAAATCAAGTCACAAGGCATCTGTCAATTCTTGGTGAAAATGCAGCAGAAATAACCGGACTTGAGACTGGAACAACCTATTATATTCTGATTATTGCTATGGATAATGATGGTAATCAAAGTGTAGAAAGAGATTATCGTTGGACAACAACTTTTTTCGCAACCCCAAGTGAATTAGAAAATGATGATAGTTTAATCATTGCCAAAATAAATGATTTGCAAAGCAATTTAGCCTCTATAGCAATAAATAATAAGAGACAAAAAATTATTGCAGTTTTTGGTAATAAAGATTCAAATGGTGACTTAAAAGATATAACTGATATTGCTTACATTCCAATCGCAACTCCAGATCGAGCAATTAATATTGACTTGAGTGATGACAATCCAATTATTGAATTTTCTGATGGTAAAAAAATTGAAATAACAAATTACGATTCAGAAAAAAAACTTGCTGATTTGATATTGACTGAAAATGGTGAGACAGAAAAAACTAATGAACTGAAGAAACAATATTTAGATATTGTACCGCAAAATACTTGTCTTGATAGTTCAGGAGAGTTTGGTGATATTGTAGCTGATTGTCTGTTAAGGTGGTCTTTAACAACTGTTGATCAAATAATGGGGATGGCGTGTAACGTCATGCCAACTTTGATGACTTTTCCTCTTGAAGTATTAGGGATGGAAAAAGCATTTTGTAGCCCTTTTGATACAGATATAGAAGTAAATTGTTACACGGCTCCAATCAATAATGCTATTGATATTGTTGAAGTACCAGCAAATGTTTTGGGAGCAATGGAATGTAAGAATGCTTTGAAATGTGTTAATCAATTATTTAATTTAGGTTTATTTGCTAAACATAAAAATTCTACAACTTCGAGTTGTAATGAACTGGATTATTCACAAGATTCCGATGTTGTTATAGATGATACTGATGGATTGGCGTTTGTGTTAACTTGTAACGGCAATAAAACTTGTACAATTCCATACAAAGGAACTGCAAATCTTAAACTTGATTATTATAATGTTGTTGGTAGCGGAACTGTGGAATTTACTGGAGATGGTTATTTAAGAACTGGCTATGCTGGTTATAAAATTAATGTACCGGCTGGTAATGGAACTATTAATTTCACCATAACCAATACACCTTTATTCAGATGTTGGGAAGTTGAAGCAAATCCTTGGATAGTTTTGGAAGATGATAACAATCAGGTGCTTAATTACTTTAACGGTAAAAAAGAAAGCCAAGCAACATTTAAGCTCTTGGGTATAGAAGATGATCCTTGGGTTCCTTGTAATTGGAAGGTAACAGCAGAACCATAAAGAGGAAGTTTTGCAGAGATGCTCAGATAAATAATTTCACTTAAAACCTACGAAGTTTCCAAAACCTCGCAGGTTTCATACGAATGTATTTTTATGAATGTCTATAGCAAACAATTGAAAATTGAAAGTTACGGTATGACTTAATATATTCCACCGATTTTATCGGTGGCTATTCACATTCAACCCTTTCAGGGTTTACGAATCAATTGTTAACCCCTCATCGTTATACATAAGTTTCAAGTAACAAATGTAGGGTGGATAGAATGAAATCCACCATTTTGAAGGTTCGGTTGGTTTCCACTTCGTTCCTACCCAACCTACATAATATATTTTATTTCAAGTACTTAAATACTTGTATATAACGATGAGCTGTTAACCCCGAAGAAGTGAAACATGAATAGCCATAAAACCTATGGTACTTTAAAAATCAAAAACCGGGAATTTTAAAACAGAATAAAAGCTGTTTTTTGACAGGCTAGAAATAGCGTTGGCGTTGAAATGGTTGGGATTTAAGTTATAAAAAAAGAGAAATTATTTAATGAAATATTTAATATTATTGCTATTACCATTATCAATATCTTTTGATTCAACTCCTCAAACAAAAGGTGCTGCTGATTTAGTAATTGGCTGTGTTAAGGCATGTTCTAAAATTGGTTTGGCTGCTAGATGTTCTTCTGACAAATCTGAAAATAATCCCAACAATGATAAGAAAAAACGGTAACATTTATGGAATCATTTTTAGTAATATCTTTTGTAGTAATATTCGTAATGCTTATGATGTTTGTTTCTAGTTTGAGCAGTGCCTCTAGAAATGCAAAGTTTGAATTTAATCAAAATGAATTTTCTCAAGCTGGAGTGGTAATTAGTTTCTTGGATGGTTCAATAAAAATTGGTCGTAAAAAATATGATGTTAATGATGTTAAAACTATTGATTCATGGTCTTGTTTAAGTGGTTCTGATGCTAGAAGCGTTACTATCTATTATGCCAATATTGAAACCAAGAATTTAAATAAGGATTCCTACAAGAACCATACAAATATTTTTAATAGTATAGTGAAAAAATTCATAAATATATTTAATTTTTTGAATTTAAATAATGCTTCCTACAAAAAGCATAGAAAGGTTTTTAATGACAGAGATGATGTGGAAAGATTTGTAAAGAGATTTAATTTTTCATTAAATAAAATCAAGGAATATCCACAAGGTCAAATTTATGAACCTACCTATATCTATAAAAGAAATGATGATTTTTCAAATTGTTATGAAGGAGTCGAGCAGGTTAAAAAAATTGATAAACCTGTTGAATCTGATGAAATTGAAAATGAATCTTCACAAGCCGAAACAGATTTATCTTTATCTAATGTTAATAGTAATTCTGATTTCCAAGCCGGATTTATTAGCTTTTTAAAATTTCTTGGTTATCCAGCAAGTAATATTTCATGCAACGTAAAGATAGGTGAAGCTCATTTAGATTATCTTGTTTCAGTTCCAAATTCTGATAAAAAACTGGCAATTATTAGTATTCAAGAGATTGGTAATGATGCAGTACAAATAAAAGAGAAGTTAGAATCTGGTCAGCAAGAAATAGGATATCTGATTTATCTTTTAAGACCAAGCAAGGAAACACAAAGTAAATACCAATTTGCTTTAGAATACCTTGATAGTAATGGAAACTTTGCAGAATTAGATATTGAAGAATTAAATATTCAATCGGCAAAAAATATCAAAACAATTCCTTCTGAATATATTGAGAATAACGAAATTCATGCTGAACCAAATTCTGAAAATGATTGTCTTACCTCTAAAAGAAGTGATAAACCTTTAGAACTTGATGAAGCTAGTGAGATTGAAAAAAATTATAGACCTTCATTGGCTGAAATAGAAGAAATAGAGAAAAAAGATGAAAATAACTCTGGTTTAATTGAGCCTTTATTACTTGTAGTGGGCCTACTTTCCGTATTCGGAGTTGGATATATGTTTTTTGGAAATTGGTTTGTTATAGCACTCTCGTTGTTTTTAATGTTGATATTTCTTTTGATAAAATAGAATAACTTACGTTATGATAAAGCATGTAATTAAGAGTTACTATAATGAACGTTGAAAATATTCAAGATGCTCTTGAGAGTCTTTGGAATGATTGTTACCTTAGATTTGCAACTATGTTTTGGGGCATAATTATGTTGGTGAGTTTGCCATTATTTTCTAGTTGGGCCGTAGTAGCTATCTGTTTTTTCTTTTGGCTTGGCTCTGCTTGGTTTGCGATTATTGGTTGTTTTATTGTTCCTTTTATAGATGCTCCTCCCAAATGGCTAAATTTATTGCCAACGAGATTGATTTTTATTTTTTTACTCATTTTTGCAATTGCTCCTCCTTTTATGTTTATGTACTATCTGCTATCGTTATTTAACTCGTAAGATTTATAAGCGAATGTCATACACCAAATCCATCTAATGTATGGCATTATAGCAATTCTTAATTATTAATGCTTAATTATTAATTAAAATCTATAAAAATATCAGATTCTTGCTTAATATAACTGTGGTCCATTCAATCAAGAAATGCTATATCGTACCCATATCTTTCTTTTAATTTAGACTGGCAACTTTTTAATTCGGTACATATTTTCCGTATGAGTTACGCTCCATATCAATTATTTCAACAGTAGCAACATCAACAGGAATATTTATTGTACTTATTCCAGACAAAATTACTTCTCCTAATTGCTTTTTATTATCTATATCTCGACCTGATTTTATCCGTGCTTGTACATGAATATAAGGTTTTTTTGTTCCTGCATTTGAAAACTCTCGAAATGAATAAGCACGAGTTCTTATTTGATTGGCTTTAAATAATCCGCTATCTGCTATTGCTTGATGCACGGCAGATAATATTGAACTAACTTTTTCATTATCTATAAATTCTTCTGGATATTCAAGAATAATATGTGGCATTAATTTTACCTTTACTAATTTGAGTATATGATACAATTGGTTGAATATAAAATTTAAATCAATACCTTAGCCAAATAGATAGTTATTTCGAGAATGGAGCAAAGCGGATTTCCCGAAACTATTATATTACTTGGGTTTCTGGAAAATCGTACCTCATTCCCGAAAATAATTTTGGTATTGGAGAAGATATTGTTATAAAAAAGAAATTTTTTTAAAGAAATTTCCAGTACCTTAACTTGATGAATAATAAAGAAATAGGCTATTTATAGTAACATTCCTATATTTTTACACCATTAAAATTAATTATATTCTGAAAAATAAAATCTATTATTTCGATAAGTGAATCAAATTTATGACGAAACTGCTTAATATACCGTTATAACTGAATCCTATTTGTGTTCAATTGGATTGAGTTCTGGTGAATATGCAGCATAACAATCAATAAATAACATCCAGCTTCTCCAATCAGAGATTCGGTTTCAATTGACTTATGGAAAGAAGCATTATCCATAATAATTATTTGTCCTGATATAAATAGCTGGCAATAAACATTCTTCAAGATAAACATTAAATAAATCAGCATCATAGTACCTTCATACATTGCGTGGAGCAATAATTGTATGCCCATTCAATGCTGCAATTATATTAATGTTTTTTTCACGTTTTCCCTTGCGACACCCGAATACTTTTTCTCCTTTTGGAGCCCAACCATAATCTCGAATAATATTAGGTTTAATACCAGATTCATCAAGATATATACATTCATTTTTATCAACTAAATCAAGTTTTTGGTTGTATTTTTCTACTTCAAGTTCATCTTGTTCCTCATAACGAAATGTTTTTTTTTGCAGGTTATGCCAAGTTTGGCTAGTGCTGTAGCTTATCGCTGATTGCGTCACATCAAATGTTTGTGCATGTTCATGTTGAAACCAGTCTGGATGTTCCGATACTTGTTTCTTCAATGTTGCCAAATTTATCTTTGTTGGTTGTTTACCCAAAATTGGTTTGGGAGAAAACTCTCCTGTTTCTTTAAATCTTTTCACCCATTCTTTCATTGTGTTGTACTGTATATCGAATATTGCAGCTTGCACTTCTCATACTATTTTTTTCTTCAATAACGAAATCTATTGCACGTTTTCTGAAATCTATACTATAACTCATATATCTTTGCCTATAATTTATTTTTATGATGTGTTTTTATAAGAATGTTACTATACAACAATCAATTTCCTTTGCTTCTTAAGGCAACTTCTGTATTTAATAAATTATAGATTTCAGTTGGTTCTTCATCAGCATTTGGTTTTAATTCAATCAGTAGCTGGATAATATAATTTACATTTATTTCATCACGATGGATTAGTTCCAACTCAAAATCTACATCCTCCAAAATAGAAACTTTCTCTTTCTGGCTATCGTGTTTTACTTTATCGTGAAGGTCAAGATATTTACTTTTATAATCTTCAAACAGTTGCTCATCCATTGCCAAATCTTCCCATTTGAAATCAGCAAAGGCTGTGAGAATATTTTTAGTCCGCATTATCTGTCTAAACGCAGTTATAAACGCCAGATCCTCATCTTCAGTTTGTAAATTATCAATGTCATTTATTGTGGGAGTTATTTCTAACAAATCAGTAAATGCTGCATTAAATTTATTGACATAAGCTTCGTAAGGCTCCATGATAATTACCTCAACAGCCTCTTTGTTACTGAATAAAGTAATAGCATCGTCAGTTGCTTGTTTTAAATTACGAAAAACAACAATATTGCCTTGTGATTTTCGCTCACCCATTATCCGGTTAGTTCTTGAATAGGCTTGGATTAAACCGTGATATTTTAAGTTTTTATCAACATATAATGTGTTCAGTTTTTGCTGTCAAAACCAGTTAAAAACATGTTAACTACCAGTAAAATATCAATTTTACCTTCTTTTACTTGCTTGGAAATATCGTTGTAGTAATTATAAAATGCTTGGTTATCTTTAGTTGAGGAACTGGTATTAAACATCTTATTGTAATCATTGATAAATTCATCCAATTTTTCTCTTTTGTCTTGTTGTACTCCATACAATGCTTTGGTTTCTTCAACTACTGAAACTTCTTCTGGAATAAAACCATTTGTATCAACGTCATTTGGTGCATAAGAAAAGATAGTGGCAATTGTTAAACTATGTTGACCAGCTTGCTTTTTTCTTTGTAGAATATCGTAATATTTTATCAATGTGTCAATGCTATTAATGGCAAATATGCTGGTAAATTCCCGATTATGAGTTTTACGGTTATGATTGGCTAGAATGTAATCCACTATTTTTTCTAATCTTTCTGGTAATTCCATTAATTCTTCAGTGTCAATAGCTTCCACTTCAATATCTATTTCGGTAGCAGTCTTTTTCTTTTTATATTTTCCAACATATTCAACTGAGAATTTTAAAACTTTTTCATCTCTTATGGCATCGGTAATGACGTATTTATGTAAAGCTTCGCCAAATAGTTCTTTGGTTGTACGTTTGCCTTTGTCATTTTTTAAGGCATTTTCTGCAAAAATTGGAGTTCCAGTGAAGCCAAATAATTGAATATTATGAAAAAATAATTTAATTCGTTTGTGGGTTTCACCAAATTGGGAGCGGTGGCATTCATCAAAAATAAAAATTAAGGAATAAAACTTAAATAACTTTCCCATTTGAAAAAGATCGTGGAATAGCCCGATAATTCCATTGAGGCAGAAAGTCATCAAATATAATCTGCATATTTTTTTGAAGTCATCCGCAACTTTTCTGCCTGTTTGATATATCTTGTCAATGATGTGAACAAATGCTGTCAGACCGGTGCTAGTGTTCGTCTTTTCCATCAGTTCCTTGACCAATTCAACCGAAGTGAAAAATACTCCTTCGCAAGCATGAGTGACATGTGGAAATAACCGATGTTCAATGGGATTATATGTAGGAACAATAGGGTGGATAATGCGCTATACGTATTTCAACTCCAATTTCATCCGCTAGTATTTGAAGATCGGACTTGAACAGATAATGGCGAGAGCTATTACTACTGCCACCATCACACAATACCTACAATTGATGTTGCATTGGGATAGTTTTCACGGCCAAAATTGTACCACCAATGACGGAAACTATCACAAGCAAATTCACTTGTATCACAACTAGTTCCAATGTAGGATATACCCGGTATTGAGATTAATGTCATAGATGCTATGAGGAATAATAACACCGTTTGCATGGCTTTTAAAATCATGATCGAAGGCATGTAGTTCCTCAAGAGTATACAGTCGCCCTTCCCGATAAAAATTGCCCAAATGTTCTTTTTTCTTGGTATCCAAACTGATAATTGGATTGCCAGCAGTTTGATACTCATCTCGCCTACGAACAACATTTTCAAACTGTTCATTACGTTGAGGAACTTCTTTCATTGTCTGCTTTTTTGGGGCTTTGCGTTTTCGATAATCATGTTTTTTAAATAATTTTTTAACAGTTCCATTGCTTATTTGGATTCCATGCTCTTCTTTCAAGCGTTTAATAACTTCCTTATGTTTCAAATCTGTCCATTTAATTTTTTCATTCATTGGATCGCCGGCGGTATAATCATGCTACAATCAGTTAGAATTTTTCATCAATTTCAGGGCATTTTTTGTTGTATCGTTTGCGTCCACCGCCATGTTTCCGAATACGCTTAAGTTCTTGAATACGTTCCTGCACTCCCAGCGAAGATAAACCACTGACCTCCCTTGCTTCTTTTTTGACTGTTCGGCGACTGCATCCAAGCACACTTGCTATGTATACCATACCTCCGCGTCCAAGCTTCAATGCCTCTATACCCGCATATCGACGGCGGTCTTTTTCATTTAATGTATTGAAGAAAGAACGCATCGTTTGTTTCGTGGGAATATGTTTGCATCGCTTGGGTTTCTTGTCAGATATTCTCAACAGTATATCATATTTACTATTTTTTCACTTGTTATATCATGATTAAATGGGAATGTTATTTTTGTTTCGTTCCTTAATATCAGCATTATATTTGCCAAATTTGTTCTCGAACCCAATTAACAGCCTTTTCATGATTTTCATTGAGAGGGATGAGTCGATTGATTACTTTGTTCAGCATGAATCCAACACAGAACATGGTCAAAAACAGTAAAACTGACCTACATCATCACTCATAATAACAAGTTCACTGGAAATTCTTTCTTGTGCTTACAAGCCCTCCAATAAGAGCTCCTTCTGTTAATATTTTTCGGTGACGAGGACGCTTAATACTTTGTTCTGTTTATGCAATCTCCCCCAAGCCTTTTGCTCATTAATATCAATATTATTGGTATTTAAATTGGCTAGAATAGATTTGGGAAATTTTTGTTGTTCAATAGACATTATACCGATTTAAATGATAGCCGTTTCATAGTTCCATGGTCGTTAACTAAGTCGGAAATTGTGTTATTCACAACAAGTTTCCATAACAAAATCTTTGAATTTATGCTTCCAATTTCTC
>JAUCGL010000128.1 GCA_030378105.1 Candidatus Halobeggiatoa sp. HSG11
AAGAGCTAAAAAATTATTTTAAAAATCATGTAATTAAGAATTATAATTTCGGAAGTTTATAATGAACAATTTTTTAACTCATTGTTTTTAAAAGATACATAATTTTAGCTCTTAATTCACATTTAATTACAAATGTAGCATCCCCACCTTGCGAAGTTATATATTTAACAATTTCTCCGCTATCTGTGGTGTAAGATTTTACTACTAAGGCTTCACCTAAATAAGGCTTAGGAATATCACCTTCTTCATAAGATTCTAAATTAACCAAGTCTATTTCAGCATTGGCAATATTACCAAGTAGAGCCAAAATACCAAACAGCAACATCATTTTTTTCATACAAAATCTCCTAATCAATAAGTTAAAGTGATATAATAAAAAAATTGTTATAAAGAAAACAGACAGCATTACTATAGATAACACACACTGAGACTGTAGAGATTATGAAAATAAACGAGAAAATAAGATTTATTCGGGAATTAAAAGGCTGGTCACAGGAAGAAATGGCAGAAAAACTTAATATGTCTAGTGGTGGTTATGCTAATATTGAACGAGGAGGAACTGATATACAATACTCAAGGTTAGAGCAAATCTCTAAAATATTAGATACTAAACTATCTGAATTAACTGATTTAGAAGAAAAAAACTTCCAAGTATTTTTAGCAGGAAATGACATAGAAAATCAAGTAACAATTCACCCTTCCGATACCCAACTACAACATCAGCTAGAAAAAGCTCAATTAACAATCAAACAGCAACAACAAGAAATTTTATACCTTAAACAAGAAGTGATTAATTTAAAAGAAATTATTGAATTAATAAAGAAAAAATAATTGAAAGTAACTAAAAAATATCAATGCTTCATCCTTCTCCTTAAAAAAAATAAGGAACAATGAGTAATTACCTTAAATAAAATACACCATGAAAATATTATCTATACTGTTAATCTCAATCTTAATAACCTCTTGTGTACAAACTCAAAAATCCTTGCCTAATAAACCAGAAGGAATATTAATCATCAACTCCGATGAATCTGTCGAAAAATATTCCATTATCCAACAGGAATTTGAAACAGAATTATCTGAAATAAAAATAACTGGAATAAATCTTGCCGAAAGTTCTTTACAAGATAATTTGGTTAACCCATTACTGGTATATGCTATTGGTTCCAAAGCCTACAGCCAAGCATCTAAGGTATTTAAAAATAAGCCATTAATATTCTCTTCTATGATTAATTGGCGGCGTTTCGATATAACTTCCTATACCTATGGAGTTGCACTTGAATTACCAGTGGAAATGCAGTTATTCATGTATAGCTACTTATTTCCAGATATTCATACTTTAGGGGTATTGTATAGTAAAAGCCATAATAGTCAATGGTTTGAGTTAGCTGTTTCACAAGCCAAAGAGGTTGGTTTGTCATTATATGGTAAAGCGGTTGCGAATACTGCGGATGTTTCCAAAGAATTAAAAGAAATTTTACCTAAAGTAGATGCTTTATGGTTAATTTCTGACCCAACAGTTTTACATGATGCTAACCAAGTACAACAAATTTTTGATACAACTGCTGCAATGAAAAAACCTATATTCGCATATAGCACTTTATTTACAAAATATGGAGCAATCTTAACTATTGCTGCTGATTTACCAACTATGGGTCGTCAAGCAGCTTATTTAGCTCAAAATATTTTAGAACAACAAATTGATGAAGAAAAAATTCAACTTCCAGCTGGTTCGCATGTTACTTTAAATTTGAAAAGAATACAAGAATATGGCATAAAGATCAATCATTCAGCCTTGTCTTCAGTGGAGAATATTATTAAATGAATTGGGGAATTCGTTGGCGACTATTAAGCATAATGTTAAGCCTTATCATGGCAGTATTATTTACTTTAACTTATGTGCAAATCTGGTCGCAACAACATATTCTAGAAAAAGGACTTGTTGACCATGAATTGTTATTACGTGAAAATAATTTACAACATGGACAAGTAGTTAGTAATAATTTTTCCAATCAAATCGCAATTAAAATAGCAGCATTTAATTTTTCAGCAATTAGTGAATTAGTCCGCACTGTTATTAAAAATAATGAAGACTTAGTTTATGTTATTTTGGTGAATAAAGAACAGAAAGCATATGTTCATACTTTAAAACCTGAATTAGAACTAGAATTTTTAAACGGCACAGAAGACCTATTTGCATTAAAACAATCAAATCCAACCCTACAACGATTAGAACATGATGGTGATGAAATAATAGAATTTATAAGGCCCATTCAAATCAGTACCGAACCTTGGGGAGTATTGCGTTTAGGTTTTTCTATGGCAAAAGTTGTAGAAAAAATAGCTAATTCAAGACAAGAACTTAATGAGCAAATTCAGCTAATTATAATTAAATCAGTTATTATGGCAATTGGGTTTCTGATAATTGGTTTTATCGCTGTTTTCATGATTTCAGCCCGAATTTCAAAACCATTGATAGAATTAACAGTTTCAGCTCGTAAATTATCTACAGGAGATTTTTCCACTAAAATCAATACTATCCAATGTGGTGGAGAAATCGGTGTTTTAGCTACTGCATTTACGGATATGGCTAAAAACCTTGAACTTTCTTATGAACAGTTAGAAAAATATAACTTATTTCTTGAACAAGAGGTGGAAGAACGTACCATTGAATTAAAACGTAAAAACGCTTTGATTAGGCAAGTATTTGGTCGTTATATAACTGATGAAATTGTTGATACTTTGCTGGAAACAGAATCAGGTTTGGCTATTGGTGGTGAGCGTAGAGAAATAACTATGTTAACTTCTGACTTGAGAGGATTCACTGCTCAAGCTAATGTATTACCTTCCGAGCAAGTTATTAAAATTCTTAATCTTTATTTGGGAGTTATGGCGGATGTTATAACTGAATATAATGGAATTATTAACCAGTTTTTAGGAGACGGTATTTTAGTCTTTTTTGGAGCTCCAATCAATCGTGATGATGATCCTGAAAGAGCGGTAGCTTGTGCGATAGCTATGCAGCAAGCTATGAAAGAGGTTAATGATGAACTTATTTCGTGGGAAGTTGCACCATTAGAAATGGGAATTGGGATTAATACTGGTGAGGTTATTGTAGGTAATGTTGGTTCTGAAAAACGTAGCAATTACAGTGCAATAGGCAACAATGTTAATTTAACTTATAGAATTGAATCTTATACTATTGGTGGACAAATATTTATTTCTGAAGCAACTTTAAATCAAGTTAAAGATATTGTGAAAATTTGGTCAAAAAGGACTGTTAAACCTAAAGGTATCAAACAGAAAATTGATGTTTATGAGATAGAAAGTATAACTGGAAAATATAATTTATCTTTAAATAAAGAACAAGAAATATTTAAAAAGTTAACTAAAAAAATAGCTTTGAAATATGCAATTGTAGAAGAAAAACATATAGATACAAAAGAGAATGATGGGAAAGTAGTTAAATTATCTGCGAATGGGGCAGTTATTAGTTGCAAAACAGACCAAGCTTTTTTACCTAAGTTATTGAGCAATCTCAAATTAAATATATTGGATTTGTCAAATGAGGATATATATGCAAAAGTGTTAAATCAGTATCCAAATGATAACTGTATATGTATTCATTTCACAAGTATACCATTAAATACTAAAACAAAATTGCTATCTATTTATAACAGTTTATAATTTTTTTGGGGTGCTATCAACCGAATAACCGTTGTTGTTTCATGAATTTTGCTGATTATAACTGATTATGTTGATAAATAAAATTAATGCCTATAAAATAATATCGTAGGGTCGGTGAAGCAAAGCGTAACCGACTATTTATATTAACCTAATCGAAATGGTCGATTTCACTATGTTACATCGACCCTACAATTATTTATTATTTGAAGACTATAATTTAACCACGATTCTTAATCGCCATAACATCAACAATTTTACCGCCGATTTCATCAGAAACTTCCAAAACTTTTTGTAGCTCATTTAACAGTTCTTTTTCGCTATCATCAACAACTCCATCAGCAAAAGCAATGTCAACGGCACAGGAAAAAGCGGTTTCTCGTAATTCGTTTGGCAAACTACTTTTAGCAATAGCAACCAAACCACCAACGCCTTCATTTTGGAGGACAGTAATCAATTTTTTGAACATTTCAGAAAGCTGTTTTTCTTTAATGCTATCAAACATTTTCATTTGCAGCATATAGGCAAAAATGCTTTTTGCTTCTGATTCATCAATACTACCATCAGCTGCCGAAGTTGCTAAAGCAATTGCTAAAAAAGCTTCTTGTTTAGTAAAAGTATCAGATGATGATGGTTTGTTACCAGCAGAAAACCAACCCATATTTTAATTCTCCATTTGTAATAAAACTTTAAGAATTCCCGGTTGCCGCATATATTCAAAAGCTTGCAACGTTTGAGAAAGGTGAAATTTATCAGCAATTAAAGAAGTCGGATCAACCAATTTATTCTCAAGTAAGCGTAGAGCTGGAGCAAAAGAGCCACAGCGTGAACCAACTAAAGTTATTTCATTAATCACTATAGAAGAAAAATTGGCCGACATATCTCGATAAGTGCTTTTTAAAACTATTATACCACGAGATTGGACTGCTTGAATGGCTAAATTAAATCCAGTTGTTGAACCGGTCGCTTCAATAACTATATTAAAATTATGTTTCTCAATATCTTGTTCTAAAATCCATGCAATTTTATGAGCTTGGAGTAATTGCTGTTGTTGTTCATAACGAGCCACTACTTGCAAATCACAACCAGTCAACACTAGAGTTTGAGCTATTAACTGACCTAAACGCCCAGCTCCAATAATAAGAACTTTATGATTTGGGCGAATAGCCACTTGTTGTTGAATTTGTAAAGCTGCTGCTAAAGGTTCAGTAAATACCGCTTTTTCATTGGAAACAGAGGTAGGAACTGGAATTAAATTTTTTAAAGGTAAACATAAATATTCAGCAAAGGCTCCATGACGATTAATTATACCCAATACTGTCCTTTGGATACAGTGAGTTGGCTGGTTATTTAAGCAGTTAGCACATTTACCACAGGCAACATTAATTTCTCCTACCACTCGCTCCCCAATTCGTTCAGGAGCATCTATGGCCTGCACAATTTCTCCAACAAATTCATGGCCTAAAATTCCAGTATAGGGATAATAGCCATTAATTAGTTGTAAGTCCGTAGCACAGATTCCGGCTAACAATACTTTAACCAAAGCCTCACCATTGGCTGGTGTAGGCACTGAAATATCTGTTCTGTAACTTAATTGTTGATTTTGTAGCCAGATTGCTTGCATAATTTTTGATGCTATTAATTCATGTTTTGATAGTCATGAACAAAATAATGAAGTATAATATTCAACTATCAAGTTTTTTATTAATTTCAATTATTTCAAGGAGTAAATTATGAAACTTTATGTTTATATTATATTGTTGACAATCAGTCAATTAGCTCTTGCTACTGGTTTGCAACCGATAAACACTGATGCAACTGTGCGAGTGGAAGCGGTTGATTTTAATTTAGAAGTACGTGGATTTTATGTTTCTGGTTTGATGAGTGTACAATTAACAGCAAGTGATGGTACAGAAAATTCTGCTAATTTACGTTTTCCATTACCAACTGATTCCGTGTTACATAAAGCTGAAATTTATATTCCCAACCAAGAAAAATGGGTGACAGCGGAAACAATGGGACGTAAAGAAGGTGAAATTATCTATGATCGAATTGTTGATAAAAAAGAAGACCCTTTATTGATTCAAAAAATTGGTACTGATTTTTATCGAGCTAAAGTGTTTCCAATTAATGAGCAAGGTGATTTACGGATACGAATTCATTATGCCCATACTTTGAAAGCAGTGGATGACAACTATCTATTACAAGTAGCTTTCGCCAACCAAGATTCCACCCCTTCCACTCCAGCTGATGGCGTAACTATTTCAGTGCAAACAGATGCTGATTATTGGACTGCTGGAGCTTGGCAATTGGATAAAACCGGAACTCATACAATTGATGAACTAAGTACACCAACAACTGTTAATCTGAACGGTGGAACAGCTTTCCTGCAATTAAAAAATTTTACAATGGAATCAGATATTGTATTACCGTTGTCTTCTGATGAACCAAAAACAACAGGTCTATTTTATCAACCCCAAGCTGCTGAACTTGATGGACATTTACATGTTAGATGGAAACCAGATTTTTCAAATTATCAAGCAATGCAATCTAAACAACGTAATGTGATATTTGTGATTGATGTGTCTGCTTCTATGAGTGGAGCTAAAATAGCTTTGACTCGACAAGCAATTATTACTTGTTTAAATGCTTTGGATAAAAATGATTATTTTGGTTTAGTAGCTTTCGATGATGAAGTATATGTATTTCGTCCAACTATGAGTAAAGGTGAAGATATAAAGGATGCGATTGAATGGGTTAGTAATTTACAAGGTATGGGTTTGACTAATCTATCGGCAGGTTTGACAACCGGAGCATCAATTGGAGTTACTTCACCTTTAACTGATGCAAGTGTTGATTTATTAGTAATATCAGATGGTTTACCCAATGAAGGTAGTAAAACAGTAGAGGATATTCTAACGAATATTAGAGTTGGTGCGGATAAAATAGGTCAACATATTCGAATTTTTGGAGTTGGCATCGGGCATGATTTAGATCAGGATTTATTAAATGGTTTAGCTCAGAATACTGGTGGTGAAGCAACTTTTGCGTTGGATGATAATGAAATAACTGGCCAAATTTTGGATTTGTTTGCTAGGGTTCGAGGTGGTGGTTTATCCAATATAACGGTGCAAATTGAAGGGATGGATAATAATGAATTTAATTGGCCCCGTATTTTTCCAAACAGTGTGTTACAGATAGCTGCTAAAGGAAAAATAAGCAACCAATTAAAGCTGCAAGGCAAACCACTTAATTCCACTCCGATTGAATTCACTAGCACATTCCAACCGTTACAGGTTAATGATAAGATAGCTCAAATAGCGGCTCCTTTGGCTGCTAAAGCTTGGTCTGACCAATTAGAACGGCAAATAGATGAAACTGGTGAAAGTAGTGAGTTGGTCAATCAAGCAGTTGTATTGGCTCGTACTTATGGAATTGTGACTCGTTATATTTCATTATTAGCTTTGGAGAGTGATGAATTATATGAGCAACAAGGAGTTGAATTGGTTGAACGTGATCCAGCCGGCATAGCATTGCAACCAATTGCAGTATCTTCTGTTGATGAAGGACGTATTGGTGGACATGGTACTATTGATAGGGTTGAAGAAGAATCTGATGATGATATAGATTATTCTCCATCTCCCGGTGGACCAGCAATGGCTAATCTTTATGATAAAAAAGCATCGTTTGGAACTGTATCATTTACACTAAGTAGTGTTGTTTCAGCAGGTATTCCACGATATGTTTCATGTAAAATTCCTACTTTAGATACAAACTTTCAATTAAATATTCCACAATTAAATTATCAAGGCAATTATTTCTGGGCTAATTTAAAATTAGAACAAGGAATTTTAAAAGTATTAGATTATGGTCTTGTTGCATCACCTGATTTATATGATTGTTGGCTATATAAAGTTGATTTATCAGATAGTTTTGAATTGAATATTCCATTAGTAGATTCTGATATGGGACAATTCAAGGACGTTGTATTACAAGGTAAGTTAATGAACGATGGTAGTTTGATATTTGAAATTAAGGAATTTCACTAATATTTCATTATGTTCACGGAACATCCATATTCCATGAACTATTTTTCAGGGAAACCGGTTATTACTTGCCCCAACACGTCCGGTCTCATCGGGCGACTCCGCACAACAGCAGCTCCGTCCCACCGACTCCTCCATGACTTAACGGTGAGTTTGTTCAAAATTTCAAGAAATGTCGCTTCATGTCTTGCTGCGGAACTCCTTATTTTTTATGTTTACATTGACTTTTTATTATGCAACACTACACAATAGAAATTCAAATTATTGAAACAATATGTCTATTTTAATCAGGGGTTAATCATGTTAAATATATTAAATCAATTAAAAGAGTATTTTAGTAGTAAAACTGGTAATTTTTTTGTTGGTGTGATAGGTATTGTGGGGGCTGTTGCGGGAATTATTGGAATTGTTCCACTTTTTATCGGTGATGAGCCAGTTGTACCAACTGAAGTTGTGCAAAAGATTATGGTTCAGCATGAAAAACAGTTATCACAAGCAAATGAGCAGTTGTTGTCGCAGGAGGAGTTGAATAAACAGTTGGTGGAAGTGGTGCAGGTTTTGTTGCAGTCTCAGAGGCAAGGGGATTTGAGAGCTGATGAGGCTTTGCAGCAGTTGCAGGTTGGGAATACAGGCAAGGCAAGGGCTTATTTCGGTAAATGGACAAAAGTTGCGGATAATGTGCAAGCGGCTAATGGGGCAAGACATGCTGGGACGTTGGCTTATTTGAGTAGTGTGGATGAAGCGGTTAAAATTTATAATGAATCTATTCAGTTAGACCCGAATAATCCAATGAGTAAGATGTTAAAAAGTTATATTGAAGCTAGAAAAGCTAGTACGCATATTTTAACAACGGGGACTGGTAGTCCGGTATTAAAAGATGTGGCAACTGAAGGTGATATTAATATAACAGTTGGCGATACGAAAAAATAAGGGAGATTAATTTGATGAAAACTGTCCAGTTGGATATACAAGATGATAAATTAAGTGTTTTTTTGACTATTATTAATAGTTTGAAGAGTGGTATTGTTGAGGAAGTTAGGATGCAGGAGGATATTTTGGATATTGAAGCGATTGAAAAAGATAGTGATGATTATCTGATTTTACAGCAATCTAAGAAGGAAAATAATCAAAAATATGATATTATTATGGATAAGTCTACCAAAGAATGGCCTGCTGATTTTTTTGAGAAAACGGCTGGTTGTTTGGCAGATGAACCAATTGAGCGTGCATCTCAAGGTGATTATGAAGTAAGAAAATAATCAGGAATATGGTGTTCCACCGATTTCATCGGTGGCTATTCATATTCAACCCTTTCAGGGTTTGTACGTTGGTTTTTAACCCTAACTGGGTAAAACTTGAATAGCCATAGGTGAAACCTATGGAATTTGGAACCAACAAAATTGAAGAATGAAGGAGATTTTACATGATGAAATTAATAATATTGTTGTTATTGTCTGTTTCGGTACAAGCTGGGACGCAGCAAACAACCGGGAATTGTAGTCCGGTGATTGATGATACCAAGATTGGTGGATCGGTGACGATTATTTGCAATGGTATTCCGCAACGTGTTGTTGACCGTTTGTTAAAAGATTTGGATGAGAGAGATTTAACTTTAGAAGAAAAAAATAAAGAGTTAGATGAGTTGGCGGATAGATACCGTTCTTTGGAGCAGGAGGTTGAGCGGTTTAAGCGAGATAATGTTGATGATAAGAATATTCAGGGTTTTGTGGAACAGGCTTTGGTGGCTTTGCGGAAGGGTGATTTTGCGGAGGCGGAACGTTTGGCTGGGGAGTTGTTGGATAAGCATTTGGAAAATAAGGTGACACAAGCTGCTAGTGCTAATTTTATTAAGGGGCAAGCGTTGAGTTTGCAATTTAAACCTGTGCAAGCTTTGCCGTATTTGAAAAAGGCTTATAATTATCGCTCAGAGAATGGAGAATATGCTTTTGCTTATGCTTTTTTATTAGCAAAACAACGACAATTTAAACCAGCTATTCCGATTTATGAGGATATTTTACAAATTATTAGAGAATCTGGAGATGAACATAATGTGGCAGACACTCTGAATAATTTGGCAATTCTATATAAAGATACCAACCGCTATGAGTTGGCAGAAAAACATTATTTGGAAGCTCTAAGGATTCGTAGAAAACTAGCCAAAACCAATACCAAGGCTTATAAACCTGATGTAGCTATGACTCTGAATAATTTGGCAAATCTATACAGTAATACCAACCGCTATGAGTTGGCAGAAAAACATTATTTGGAAGCTCTAAGAATTCGTAGAAAACTAGCCAAAACCAATCCCAAGACTTATAAACCTCATGTAGCTATGACTCTGAATAATTTGGCAATTTTATTAAATGATACCAGACGCTATGAGTTGGCAGAAAAGCATTATTTGGAAGCTTTAAATATTCGTAGAAAACTAGCCCAAGCAAATCCCAAGGCTTATAAATCTGATGTGGCTATTACTCTAAATAATTTTGCACTATTATTAAATGAGACCAACCACTATAAGTTGGCAGAAAAACATTATTTGGAAGCTTTAGATATTCGTAGAAAACTAGCCCAAGCAAATCCCAAAGCTTATTTGTATGATGTTGCAACAACTTTGAATAATTTGGCAATTTTATATAAAAATACCAACCGCTATGAATTGGCAGAAAAACATTATTTGGAAGCCCTAAGGATTCGTAGAAAACTAGCCCAAGCCAATCCTACGGCTTATTTGTCTTATGTTGCAAGAACTCTGAATAATTTGGCAAATCTATACAGTAAAACCAATCGCTATGAGTTGGCAGAAAAACATTATTTGGAAGCTCTTAGGATTCGCAGAAAATTAGCTCAAACCAATCCCAATGCTTATGAACCTTATGTTGCAGATATACTATATAATTCAGGTAAATTTTATTTTTTTGAGTTAGAAGATAAAATTACAGCCTATAAATATTTCAGTGAAACCTTAATAATTCAACGTAATTGGTATAAAAAATACCCAAAATTATATGCAACTAAACTATTTTTAACTCTTGTACTAACCGCAATGACCACAAAAAATAACCCTTGTTCTCTATTAAAAGAATCCTTATCAATCGCACCATCGGAAGAATGGAAACAAAAGATATTAAAAAAAGGAGCCAAATGCCAGCTTCAAAATTAATTGTCTGAATCAGAATTAACAGAATTATAGAATTTTCAGAATAACACCACTTAAACTTTAAGTTTTTTTGATTTTTAATTCTGTTAATTCTTTAATTCTGAAAATTCTGATTCAGACATTCAATGCTATAATTATTATACATTTCAAAGGCAAATTACTATGACAAATTCTATAACCCAAGTACGAAACAACTTATCCAATATAGTCAATCGTGCATTTAATATCAATGAAAGAACAATTATCGCCAAAAAAGGCAAAAATATAGCAGCCATCATAAGTATAGAAGACTTAAGAACTCTGGAAAAATTAGAAAAAGCTGAAGATATGATATTAGCAGAAATGGCAGACGAAGCCATGCAAGAACAAGGTGAAAACATCTCACTTGCAGAAATGAAAAAAATATTTTAATCAATGATGTATAAAATAGAATTAAGACCCGGTGTTGTTAGACAAGTAAAAAAATTACCAGAAGAAGTAAGGGACTGGTTCTTTGAAGTTACAGAAAATCTAGCATCTAATCCAACACCAAAAAATTCAAGAACAGTAACAAATAGTCCATACATGAGAATAAAACCAGATAGACATATAGACAATCTGGAAACCAAACAATATAAAGCCGTGCAAAATTATCGGATTGTTTATTTATTGCATGAAGAATCAATTGAAGTTATCGTTATCAGCATAGCTCATAGAAAAGAAATCTATAAAAGACTAGCGAAATTTTAATAAAATACCATACATTATCAATGTACTATAGCAGAGCCAGTATAAAATAATTATAAAAATTTGTCCGATTACGTTTCACTAATCAGACCTACATTATCAATTTATACTTGTTTTGCTATACTGGAAAAAATGAAACTCAAGTACAACGAATTAACGAAATCAACAGAGAAAAAAATATGAAAAATACAATTTCAATTGAATGTCCAGTTGAACTATTACTTAGTTTACATATCAACATAGAAGATTTTGGTGAATTAATAAAAAACCAATCTGCTATTTCTTTATTTAAAGAAGGCAAAATTTCATCTGGCATGGCAGCACAATGGCTTAACATACCAAGAGTTACCTTTTTATTCAAAGCAATGGCATCCGGTGCAGTTCTACTAGAAAACTCACAAGATGATTTTAATAGAGAAACATCTTTGTTATGATTATATTTTCCAATACAACTTCAAAATGTGCAAAAGCCATGCAAAAACAGGGTATTTACTATAACACAGCACTTTTAAAAAAATTAGCCCAACAAGTTGGTGAAAACTTTTCCTAAATCATCTGAATCAGAATTCACAGAATTATAAAATTTCCAGAATAACAGCTTTTTGGTTTATATAGATATTCATAAAAATACATTCGTGAAACCTGCGAGGTTTTGGAAACCTCGTAGGTTTTAAGTGAAATTATTTAACATAAAACGGCACTTTAGGAGTTACCTGAACATCCTCAGAATCATAAGACAAAATTCTTACCTGTGCTGTATGCTTACCTCTAGTAACCAGCCACGAAAACTGCCTCACTTCAATCTCACTTATTCCCACCACCTCATCATCAATCAACCACTCTATCAAATCAGCCTCCAACTCAGTATCAGATAAAATCAACGTAAATGCCTCATATTCATCTGGAATTCTTGGGTCCATAGCCAAATTCAAATTATGAGTTGGCTGTCTTAAATGCAACGGTTGAACTATTTGTTGGATAGGTTTTTTAAGCTTCGGCTCAGTACCCGGTACAAACCATTCAACACGACTTGGACAATTATCAACCGCACGTTGACCAGTATCACGACAAATATTCACCTTAACCAAACTTGGGTCCAAATATAAACCTTGCGTATCCTCATAACGATTCAACTCCGCAAATATCGCTCTTAACGTCAAAGCTGGACCACTAGCCCCCGAAACCTGCGACATAGGTTGCTGATCCAAATTACCCAACCAAACTCCAACTGTATATTTATAGTTAAAACCTACCGTCCAAGCATCCCGATAGTCACTTGAAGTACCAGTTTTAATTGCAGTTTGCACCGGTAAACGTAAACCATTACCAAACTCCAACCGCCGTGCTTCTGGATCAGACAATATATCAGCAATAATAGAACTTATTTGAGAACTTAATATAGTTTCAGAGTCAGATGCTGGCTGATCTCGCAGAACTTTCAAAGCTCGAAAAGAACCTTGATTGGCTAATACAGTATAAGCTTGCACCAATTCCAATAAAGTCACCGCTCCATTGCCCAAAGCCAAACCATCTCCATAATGATCTGCTTCAGCAGTTAAACTGCTCATACCTAACTGATGTAAACGGTGTAAAAAAGCTTCAGTTCCAAGAAATTGAATTGTGCGAATTGCTGGAATGTTTAAAGAATTTCCCAAAGCCTCACGTAACGACAAAGTGCCATAATAACGCCGACTGTAATTATTATAACTATGCAAACCAGTTCCAACAGCCTCAGCCAGTGGTGCATCATCAATCAAAGTAGCTGCTGTCCAACCATGCTCTAAAGCCAACGCATACAAAAATGGTTTCAAAGTTGAGCCGGGCTGACGTGGAGTTGTTATCGCATCAATTTGACTGCCGGGCTGCTGGACAGAAGGTTTACCGGTATTAACCCACGCCAATACCTCTCCAGTCTGTTGTTCAACTATCAACACAGCTCCATGCTTAACACTTGGTAAATTTTTCACTTGCTGATCCAATATTTTTTGAGCGGCAAGTTGGATATTAGTATCTAAAGTAGAAACTAGTCGGCCGGCAATGTGCAAAGTTTGAACTGGTTGAGTACGATGAATATAATTAACAAAATGAGTTGCTTGTACTGCTATATTGGAATCATTTAATTGCAATGATGCGGTTAAAATATTTTCATAGTCAATTTGAGAAATAATATTAAGTTTTAACAAACGCTTGGCTAAATTTTGAATAGGAGTTTCAATATCTTTAGTGTTTCTATATAAATCTAACCGTCCCGGAGCCCTTATCAAAGTTGCCAAAGCTAACATTTCTTTTAAACTGAGAGTTTCCAAATCACGGTCAAAATAATGCCGAGCTGCTTGTACCACACCACGTCTATTACTTGCATAAGGTACTTGATTTAAATAAAATTCTATAATTTCCGCTTTAGAAAATTTACTTTCCAACTGCCGTGCTTCAAAACCTTCTAACCAGCGACTCCAAAAAGTTCTTGGTCGAGGGTTTAACATGCGTACAACTTGCTCAGTTATGGTACTTGCACCACGCACCACTTGCAAAGCCATAATATTTTGCAACGTAGCGGAACTACGAGCTTGCCAGTCTGGGCCATTATGCTCAAAAAAACGTTTATCTTCAGCCAAAATAATGATTTGCTGCAACATGTCAGGAATTTCATGCAACGATATGTAATCGTGCAAATTCCAATCATTTTGATAAGTGATAGTTAATGGTATAAGTTGGCGATCTAAAATTTGAACTTTGCGAGTGGTGGAATTGGCTATGGACAAAGTTTTTGGTGGTGAAAGCACAGCATCTTGGGTAAACCAAAATAAAATAACCCCAGCTAGTAAAATTATAAATATTAAATTACGCATTATGTTCCAACCGAATGATTTCTACAGTTTTTCTAAAAACCTACGAAGTTTCTAAAACCTCGCAGGTTCCACACGAATATATTTTTATGAATGTTTATATTAATACAAATTGACTATTAATTGTTCTGTACTTTGAAAATTTAGTCTCAATATTATACATAACTATTTTGTGTAAGACTACCTTAAAAGTTGCACACAGCATAAATTAAGCATATAATATATGTATAAAAAATTTAATTAACCA
>JAUCGL010000129.1 GCA_030378105.1 Candidatus Halobeggiatoa sp. HSG11
AAACACAGTGATTCTTAATATCTTCTGTCTATTCAAATAACTTTTTGAATATTAACGTCATATACTGAACAAACTTCAAACCGCAATAGTATTTTAAACTACAGAACGGTATAAAATATTAGTGATTAACTAGTATAGTACCATATGGTTATATCTATAAATTTAGTTTAAGGAGGCAGCATTCTTTCCTAGAGAATTGACATGTAATAAAATTTAGAAATAAGTCAATTTGATTTAATTTTAAAAATTGTCTCATGTATGCTCATTAAAGGAACTTTTGTTGCATTTTATGAATTTGACCAAACAAGGATCATCTAATGATGCTCAACCTTATATGCCGCTTAAATATACCCTAATGGGATCATTTTTGCTATTAATTATTCCTATCTTGATTGCTATGTCAGTGTCTAATTATTTAATTGCGAAAAATGATTTAGGAGATGCATATGAAATACTGCAACAACAAACTGAAAATAATGTTATTAATGCAATTAAATTAGTCAATGCAGGATATAGAGTATTAGAAAGCTTTTTAGATAAAGAAATGCAAAATGGTTTTACTACTTTTATTGATGCTTATCAATTATCTGGACGTAATCCTGCAAAAATTGATTTAGAGGATATTAAAGGCCAGCTTAATGATAAAATGGATTTATATATAATAAATGACAAGGGAATTGTTGAATATACAACTTACACTAAAGATTTGGGATTAGATTTTAAAAAATACCCAGAAACCTTTGCATTTATGACTAAAGTAAGAGAGGATGGCACTTTTGCTAGTGGTGGGCTAACTTCTGAGGCACGAACTGGGATTATAAGAAAATATGCTTATATGTCAACTCCAGACCATAAATATTTATTAGAATTTGGTCTTATATCAAATGATTTTGCAGACTTAATGGGAGATTTAGACTTAGTTAAAATTAATGCTCGACTTAAAAAATTAAATCCATTTTTAAACCAAGTAAGAATTTTTGGTCGTAATGGTAATTCATTAGGAGAACCAGATTATAAACCACCAACAAATACCTTAAAAATTATTGAAACGGTGTATGATACGAAAAAAACTGAACATTTACAAAATGATAATACAAGACAATATGTTCGTTATTTATTTGTTAATTTAAAAGATGAAAAAGGAATTAATATTGTATCTGATCAAAGTAAGGTAGTTGAATTAACTTATAATACTAGACTTATGGATGAGTCTTTGCAAAGAACTTCTTCATTTCATTTTTTGATGAGTGTTATCGCTATTGTGCTAAGTATTTTAGTTACTTTTATCATTTCTGCTTGGATAACTAGACCAATACAAAGCATCGTTAAAAGTGTTGATATAATTGCAGATGGTCAACTTGAACATAAAATTGAAGCTCAAACCAATAATGAATTAAAGCTGCTTAAGCAAAGTATCACCAAAATGGTCAACAGTATATTGACATATGCTAATGAAATTGAAGAACAAAATAATAAATTAGCTAAATTAGATAAACTGAAAGATGATTTTTTGTCCAATACTTCTCACGAATTGCGTACTCCTATTAATGGTATTATTGGGATTGCAGATTCAATGATTGAAGGAGCAACTGGTACTCTGCCAAATAAAGCAATTAAAAATCTATCCATGATCAGCTTTAGTGGCAGACGTTTAGCAAATTTAGTAAATGATATTTTAGATTTTTCTAAACTTAAACATCAAAATATTATTTTACAAAGTAAATCTATAGATATTAAAATTGTCACTGATGTGGTGGTCTTTTTAAGCCAGCCTTTAATCGGTAATAAAGATATTACTTTAGTTAATAACATAACGGATAACAATCCAGTTAATGCTGATGAAAATCGAATCCAACAAATTTTGCATAATTTGGTAGGTAATGCAATAAAATTTACTGATTCTGGTACAGTTGAAATTTCTTCGACTATAAAAGATAAATATATGCAAATTATAGTCACGGATAGTGGAGTTGGCATTCAGGCTAATAAATTAGAAACTGTATTTAATCCATTTGAACAAGCCGATGGTTCAATTGCTAGAGAATTTGGTGGTACTGGATTGGGTTTATCTATAACTAAACAATTAATTGAGCTACACGGTGGTGAAATAAACATTGAATCCACAATTGATGTTGGTACAACTGTCAGTTTTACCTTACCATTGTCTGATTCTGCACAGGTTGATAGCAATAACATAACTAATCTGTTAAATACTGTTCATCAATCACGACAAATTATTGATATAGATGATGAGAATGAAGAAGAAAATGCTGCAATTAAAAATTCTCAAATAATATCTGAACATGAATCATTACATGTATTGATTGTAGATGATGATCCGATTAACTTACAGGTGTTAGAAAACCAACTACGCATAGAAAATTATGCAATAACTCGTGCTAATAATGGTCAAGAAGCATTAGATGCTGTTAATAGCGGCACGTCATTTGCGATAATTTTATTAGACATCATGATGCCTAAAATGTCAGGGTTTGAAGTTTGTCGAATTATTCGAGAGACTCATCCACCTAATCTATTACCCATCATTATGTTAACTGCTAATAATCAAGTTTCAGATTTAGTTGAAGGTATGCAGTCTGGGGCTAATGATTATCTAACTAAGCCTTTCTCTAAAGGGGAATTAATAACTAGGATAAGAACTCATGTGCAATTATCGTTAGTAAACATTGCATATAGTAATTTTGTACCATTAGAATTTTTGAAATTATTGGAAAAAGATAGTATTGTTGATGTTAGATTAGGAGATCATGTTCAGAAAAAAATGACAGTATTGTTTGCGGATATCCGTTCATTCACTACTTTGTCAGAAAGCATGTCTCCAAAAGAAAATTTTGAATTTATTAACGATTATTTAGGTAGAGTTAGTCCAATTATTCGTAAGTACAATGGATTTATTGATAAATATATCGGCGATGCTATCATGGCATTATTCCCAGAACAAGTTAATGATGCTGTACAAGCCTCAATAGAAATTCATAAACAATTAATTTTATTTAATCAGGAGAGAAAACAACAAGTTAAACAACAAGTTAATATTGGAATTGGTATACATATTGGTAGTTTAATGTTAGGTACTATAGGAGAGAAAAAACGGATGGAAGGTACAGTTATTTCCGATGCCGTTAATTTAGCCTCTCGTTTAGAAGGATTAACAAAACTATATGGAGCATCCACCTTAATAAGTGGTGAAGTGTTAAACGAACTTCCAAATTCAAACCAATATAATTACCGTTTTCTTGGTAAAGTAAGGGTTAAAGGTAAACAGGCTCCAGTCAAAGTATTGGAAATTATTGATTCAGAATCAGAAGAAATTCGGGACAAAAAAATTGCTCTTGAATCACAGTTTGAACAAGCAATTAATGCTTATTATCGTAAACAATTTAAACAAGCACTTGTATATTTTCAAAACATTTTGTTAGAATTACCACAGGATAAAGCTGCTACTTTTTACTTAGAACGTTGTAAATATTATTTTGAAGAAGGAATCCCTGAAAATTGGGAAGGAATTGAGGCTCTTGATAAAAAATAGGCAATTATTCATCTTGCTCTTTAAAGTACTATAGACATTCATAAAAATACACTCGTATGAAACCTGCGAGGTTTTGGAAACCTCGTAGGTTTGTAAGTGAAATTATTTATCTGAAAAACTATATGAATTGAAATATAGTAGAAAAGTTAACACAAAGATGACCAATTGCCACAAGAATTTGTCACCATTAAATTAGTGAATATTTATTAGAATTTTAAAATTTAAGCTTTGATTTGTTAAAATAACATACTTTCAAACTTAACAGGTGTGAATGCCAAGCTTTAAATAGTAGTAAACTCTTAATTAAATGGTTAAGAATAAAAAACAATACTTTTATTTAAAATTAATGATTTGCAACAAATTTGATAATAAAGTTTAATATTCTTAATTCATTGAAACAATTGACAGATACAAAGTATTTGTTTTATTATTTGGTTTTTATTTAGATAACAGAGGTATATTATTTTGCAATACAAACAATCTATGCTCATTTTGAGCTTAATATTATTACCATTAAGTCAACAGGTATTAGCAGCAACCCCAGGTGAAAGGTTAGAACCTTTAGATAGGCCGGCCGCAAAAATGTTACCGGAATCAGAATCAGTCTTAAAATCACCAACATTACCTGAATTACCACCTGTTCCGCAAAATGAAGAACAATTATCTTCTATGGCTTACATTGAAGTTAGTGAGTTTCAGTTTGAAGGTAATAGCATATTTTCTGACGCAGAGCTTACCGAAATGGCTCAAAACTATCAGGGTAAAAAAATTACTGCTGAACAGTTGCAAAGATTTAAAAATGAAATAACCACTCATTATGTTAAAAATGGCTACATAAATTCTGGAGCAGTTATTCCAGACCAGCAAATAACAAACGGTATCGTAAAAATTCAGATTATTGAAGGTAAACTGTCTAAAATAGAAGTTTCCGGTAATGAACATTTACGTGCATCTTACATTCAAAAACGATTACAAGATAATCAAAATGCTATACTTGATATTGAAAAGTTACAACAACGTCTACAAATTTTACAACAAGATCAACGATTAGGTCGTATCAATGCAGAATTAGGCCCAGGTGTTAAGTTAGGTGAAGGCATTTTAAAATTGAATGTTAAAGAAGCTCCTTTTTATGATGCAATTTTTACATTTAATAACCATCGCTCTCCAAGTGTTGGTTCTTATCGAGGCCAAGTTGAATTTAATCATCGTAATGTAACTGGACTATTTGGCAAAGGTTTTGGAGACAGTTTTTATTTTCGTTATGGTCTAACTGAAGGTTTAAATGATGTTTCTTTACGTTATGAATTCCCACTTAATCATAATACTTGGTTATCTTTCAATGCAGAACGTAGTGATGCCGAAGTTGTTGAATATCCTTTCAGTATGTTAAATATAGAAAGTGAATCAAAAACTTTTGCAGCTACTTTACGACATTCTTTAGCAAAATTTAAAGAACCCGGTCAATCTTTGGATTTATCCTTAAGAATTGAAAAACGTACTAGTCAAACATTTTTAGGACCTGAAACTCCAACCGGATTTTCTTTCTCTCCCGGAGTTGGTGATGATGGTAAGAGTAAATTATCTGTAATGCGACTTTCTCAAGATTGGATTAAACGTAGCTCTTATGATGTATTTGCTGCTCGCTCAAGTTTTAATTTTGGATTAGATGCCTTTGATTCTACTGTTAATGATAATGATTTGCCAGATAGTAAATTTTTTACTTGGTTAGGGCAGTTTCAATATGTTAGACGTTTAAATTTCGAGGCTTTAAAGTTTGATAAATTGAAAAAAAGTCAAATAATATTTAGAACTGATGTTCAATGGGCAAAAGAAGATTTATTACCATTAGAAAAACTATCCATTGGTGGTGCTACAACTGTGCGTGGTTATCGGGAAAATTTATTAACTCGTGACAATGGTTTAATTAGTTCATTGGAATGGAGAATTCCAGTCTTTAAACTGCCTATTAAAGGAATAAGCAAAACTCCAGAGGATGGGGAAATATATGTGGCTCCATTTGTTGACTATGGTCGTTCTTGGAACACTGATATTGATACTCCAGATCCAAAGAGTATTTCTAGTGCTGGTTTAGGGTTACGTTGGAGTCCAAGCAGAGCTATCAATGCTCAAGTTTACTGGGGACATGCATTGCGTGATATTCAAGAGCCAGATGACAAAAACTTGCAAGACGATGGAATTCATTTCGAGTTAAGTCTACGAGTACCGTTTTAATCGGATAAAATTAACATGAAAGACCAAAATCTAGTTCCAGCATATCAAAAAATGTTGTCTCGAGTTGAGGCTGCTAACAAAAAAACGTTGCATAAGCGTATAGAAACAGCAATTGAAACTGCAGTTGAACTTGAAGAATTAAGCCGTGAAGAAGCGGAAAATATTGGTGACTATTTACTGCGAGATTTGCAAGATGCCGCCAAATTTATTGTTTCCACTGAACAAGCTTTAGCAGATTGGATTCGTTTTGATTTAGAATTAATTGAAGAACGTCTGTTAAATATGTTTAGTTTAATGGTTGATCAGTCTCGGTTGGAACTAGATAATCTTGCCGAACGAGCTCATCAGGCAATAGAATGGCATACTGGCGAGATAACTGGTTTAGGAACTTTATATTGTGCTAATTGTAACAAGCCAATTTATTTCCAAAAACCAGATTATATTCCAGCTTGTCCTAATTGTGAAGCAACATTATTTAAACGAACTTTAGATTAAGGTTTTGTAACCACCTTACCTTGAAGAGTTTCACATAGATTTCATGATGTTCACGGAGAACCGTCCGGTATTCTGTGAACTAATCAATTTCTCAACGAAACAGCTATAGCTTTTCAGATAAATATTTCAGCCAAAAGACCTGACAGATTTTGAAAACCTGTCACAGGTCTGATGAACTTTTATTTTTCTAAAAGTCGATATAGGTTGCCACGACACATCAACTCTCTGTAATCCAATCCTAGCCTGTAGAAAAACAGCTTTTCGACTAATTTTTATATCCCAATTTATATAGGACTTACGCATTGACAAAAGCTAAAAAATATTAATTTTTTTGTAAATTATATAGTTATAACTTATTATTGTTCCCAAACTCCTGTTTGGGAACACAATGCCGTTTATAGCTCTGCTTTGAATTGAGGTAAGATATATCATTATTAACGACGAAGCGGAACTTCTTGGCAGTGCGTTCCCAAACAAGAGTTTGGGAACGATATTTCGATATTTAAACGGTTTCATTAAATGTTTGTCTTGTCAATGCGTAAGTCCTATTATAGTTCAATACCATCGCCAATTGGATATTTATTTCGGGAATAGAGCGATATTTGTAGGGGTAATCCCTTGTGGTTACCCGAATAAATCCCCTTAACTTAATGGCAGTGATGTGATAGATGCGAGCATCGCATCTCTACCTGACATATTATTTGATTTTGTAGAGACGTAATGCTTGCGTCTAAAAAAAATCTGATAGTCAATATTGAATTCTTTTTAGTGGGACTACCTATCATTTTGCAACAATAATTGAATTATTTTAATTATTAAGCTAAAGTAGCATATATACATATTAAGGAAAATATCATGCTTAAACAATTCTATTTTATATTTATTATAGCTTTATTAGGAGGTTTAGCTCCTGTTATTAAAGCAGAAACTGATTGTTATGCTGTGCAATGTAATGGTGATAATTGTCAACCAAAAATGCCAGTTGAACAATGCCAAACTTTGTTAAAACTTTATAAAACAACTAGTGGAGATTTATGGGTTAACAACACCAAATGGGATAGTGAAGACCCAAATAATTTTGCATTAATAACAACAGATAATACTGGCAACGTATTAGAACTAGAATTAAATGACAATAATCTTACTGGTTATTTATCAGATTTAAGTAGTTTGACTAGTGCAACTAAATTGATTTTACACAGTAATAAAATAACTGGAACAATACCAGATTTATCTAAACTGACCAATTTAACCCATGTTAACTTACGTAATAACAAATTAACTGGTTCAATTCCTGATTTCAGTGGTTTAGCTAAATTAGAGAAATTATCTCTATATCACAACAATTTATGTGGGCAAATTCCAAATTTGACCGGGTTAGACAATCTACAAGAACTTGACCTAAGCCATAATCAATTAAGTGGTCCAGTTCCTAGTTTCAATACGCTTAAAAATTTACGTTTGTTAGGTATAAGTGGCAATAAAAAATTATGTCGAATTGAAGGGGCAGACTATGGGAAAGTGAAATATGCAGTGGCCAGTTTACCAATCTGTTCGGCTGATGAGCAATACCCAGAATGTTATGGAAATGAATATATTAAGTTAGCAGATTTTGTTAATGTGATTGGAAACGGTAAAGTTAATGTTGCTGAAGTCAATGATGAAATTGCAATTTTAACTGCAACTCCGTCTGCTGGTTATGTTTTTGATAGTTGGAATGAAGTCTGTACAGTTGTTGATAATGATTGTCAAGTTGCGGTAGCGGACATTGATAAAGTTATAGCAAATTTTTCGCCTTCCACCACTTATTTTGATGAATATGGCAATGACACTACTATAACTATTGATGATTTAACTGTTCCAATAGTTGGAGAAGGTAATGTAACGATAAGTGGCTGTGATGATGGCTGTATAAAAACAGACAATTTAACTTTAATTGCAACGCCGGCTACTGATTATGATTTTACTGGCTGGAATGAAGTCTGTACAGTTGTTGATAATAACTGTCAAGTGGCAGTGGCCGATGTGCAAAAAGTTGTAGCAAATTTTGTCAGCAATAAAAAAATATATACATTACAAGTAAACACGGTTGGTAGCGGTAAAGTGACTGCGATAGGCATTGACTGTGGAATTGATTGTCAGGAGCAATATGTAGAAAATACCATTGTTGTTCTTAATGCGATTCCAAATGACAATTCAATATTCACCGGTTGGAGTGGCAACTGTTCAGGAATGGCTACGATTTGCCAAGTTACAATGACAGAATTTAATAATGTCAATGCTAATTTTGCAATTAACAATGTTGCTCAATTTCCACTGACAATTAATGCAGCCGGTGGCGGTTCTGGGGTTGTGGTGATTGATGATATTGAATGCAATTTACCTTGTGTACGAGAATATGCAGAAAGCACTGAAGTAATATTAACAACAAGACCAGCTACTAATTCCAGCTTTGTTAATTGGACTGGTCCTTGTTCTGGCTCAACTACTTTTTGTCAAATTTTTATGACTCAACCTCAAACTTTAACTATTACTTTTAATCAATTGCCGCCAGTTCCAGTTGCTGATTTAGAATTTGTTGGTTTGGAGGGTTTTTATAGAGCTGGTGAGATTGTTAAATTGGATTTGGTTGAACATATAACAACAGAACCAATTTATCCACGATTGGCTCTATGGGTGGGAATTGAGGACCCGGATGGTCTGCGTTATTATATGACTGAATTACCTTTAGAACCATTTAGTTTTCATCCGCAACCATTTAGAGCTAATATAATAGACTATGAATTGATAGATAAGGAGTCAATTTATCCGGTGTTATATTTTGAAGTACCACCAGGAATTGGTGGAGAGTATAGTTTTTTTGCTGTGTTAACCGAAGCTGATACCAGATTGGATGATTTATTATTTACTCAAAACTCAAATACGGCTACTGCCAAAACGACATTGGGTAATACTCTTAATCCATCGGTCTTACCAACTGCACCAGATATGTTGACAATGTTTATAGGAGAGGATTTGGAATTGATGATTGATTCTGAAACAACATTTGATGCAGTATTAGGTTCATGTATTGTTTTGGATGCTGCAATATTACAAACTTATGCAACCATATCACATACCAAAAATTCGGTTAGCTGTTACCTGCGAGCTTTAAATCCGGGCAAAACCATACTTACTACAACGGATAGGTATAATAGAGCTTCTAAAACAATAGTAGTTGTGAAGAAAGTTGGTAGTTCTGAGTAGAAGTCTTCAAACCTGACAGGTTTCCAAAACCTGTCAGGTCTTTTGGCCAAAATATTTATCTGAAAAGATATACATATTGCAGGACTACCGCTTTTTTAATCACATATAGACATTCATAAAAATACATTCGTGTGAAACTTGCGAGGTTTTGGAAACTTCGTAGGTTTTAAGTGAAATTATTTATCTGAAAAAGTATATGTCCCATAAATAACGTTTGCTTGAAAAAAATTCAAACAACTTTAGCTCGTAATAAATCATGCATATGTAACACCCCAATTAAAGTCTGTTGGTCATTAACAACAAGCAAAGTAGTTATTTTATGAGTTTGCATAATTGTCAAAGCATCAACAGCCAAATAATCAGCAGTTATTGTTTTTCCAGCAACTGTCATAACTTGATTAACTTTAGTGGTATGAATATCAATCTGCTTGTCCAAAGCTCGCCGTAAATCACCATCAGTAAAAACCCCCACCACTTTTAAATCAGGTTCAATAACAGCAGTCATGCCCATACCTTTGCGAGTTATTTCCTCCAAAGCATCACGCAAAGTTGCATCAATTGGAACCGTTGGCATATCTGTACCAGTGTGCATTATGTCACCAGTCAACAATAGTAACCTTCTACCCAACTTTCCACCCGGATGAGAACGGGCAAAATCATCTGCCTGAAAACCTTTTGCTTCCAATAATGCAATTGCCAAAGCATCACCCATAACCAATGCAGCAGTCGTGCTTGAAGTTGGTGCTAATCCTAATGGGCAAGCTTCTTTACTCACACTGACATCAATATTAACAGTGGCAGTTTTTGCTAAAGTTGAGTTTTTATCACCAGTTAAAGTTATCAACGGTACAGCCAATCTTCTGATAAGAGGTAAAATAACCAAAATTTCTTCTGTCTCTCCAGAATTTGACAAGGCCAATACCACATCCTTAACTGTTATCATTCCTAAATCACCATGACTAGCTTCACCCGGATGAACAAAAAATGCTGGACTCCCAGTACTAGCCAAAGTTGCGGCAATTTTATTACCAATATGACCAGATTTACCCATGCCGATAACTACAATCCTTCCTTCACATTGCAACATGAACTCACATGCCTGTACGAAATCCGTGTCAATTCGTTCAACCAAAGCTGCCACTGCTTCCATTTCAGTTTGGACAACTGCTAATCCTAAAGAACGTAGTTTATCGGCTTGCATTTTTAAATATCTCGCAACAATTCGTTTAATTCAACTTTACTGCGAGTTTTAGCATCAACTTGTTTAACAATAACTGCACAGTATAAGCTATATTTTCCATCTTTAGACGGCAAGTTGCCAGATACAACTACCGAATAAGGGGGGATGTAACCATAAGTTATTTCACCAGTACTGCGGTCGTAAATTCTGGTGCTTTGACCAATATAAACTCCCATTGAAATCACAGCACCTTCATCAACAACAACTCCTTCTACAACTTCCGATCTAGCTCCAATAAAGCAGTTGTCACCAATAATAGTTGGGCCGGCTTGTAATGGTTCTAAAACTCCACCAATTCCAACTCCACCAGACAGATGTACATTTTTACCAATTTGAGCACAAGAGCCAACTGTTGCCCAAGTATCAACCATAGTGCCACTATCCACATAAGCACCGATATTGACATAAGATGGCATTAACACAACGTTGGGAGCTATGTAAGCACCTTTACGAACTGTCGCTGGTGGTACAACTCGCACTCCAGATTCAGTAAATTCACGGGAATTAAAGTCATTAAATTTAGATTCAACTTTGTCGTAATAGTTAGTGAAACTACCTTTAATTAAGGTATTGTTATTTAAGCGAAATGATAGTAAAACAGCTTTTTTAGCCCATTGATTAACTATCCATTTATCTTGTTGTTTTTCCGCCACTCTCAAAGTACCCTTGTCAAGCAAATTAAGGGTTTCAGCTACAGCTTCTTTTATGTCATTACTAGCATTGGTTGGGCTAAGTTCAGCACGGTTTTCAAATGCTGATTCGATAGTATTTTTTAAGTTATTCATGTTTTAAATAGTCATCTATTATTTAACTGATTATACGAATTCTGTTGATAAAAATAAATTGTATATATATAGTAGTTACTTAATTAATATGAAATATTGAGAAAATTCATATTTCCATATCAAAGTAAGTATAACAAATAACTAGCATAAAGGATATATAGACATTTATAAAAATACATTCGTGTGAAACCTGCGAGGTTTTGGAAACCTCGTAGGTTTTTTGTGAAATTATTTATCTGAAAAACTATAGACTTGTTAATCGAAGCTGCTTTGTGCGGAGTCATTTGATGAGACCTGATGTGTCGGCGATAACGTAATATATGTGTATTTTAAATAGTTAGGATTTACGCATTGACAAAATTATTATTTTATAAATTTATTAAAATACAATATCTTATAAAAACCTGTCATTCCCGTGAAAACGGGAATCTAGGAATATTTTAGGCTACTAGATTCCCACTTTCGTGGGAATGACAATGAACTTATTTAAATTTCATAACTATATAATTTTAGTCAAATTAACACTTTATTACTTTTATCAATACGTTAAGTCCTAATAATTGAGGAAAAATAATGATAGCTATGCTCATGATTTTGGCCACAATCACATTTGTAGCAATGATGAGTCCAGGGCCAGATATGATGTTGGTAGTTAAATACGGTTGTACACGAGAACGTTGGCCTGTGGTAGCTTGTATCGTTGGCATATGCTGTGGTCTCACGGTACACGTTACTTTATCGATCTTAGGAATTGCTGCTGTTATCGCTGCGAGTGCAACAATTTATTCTATTATAAAATTAGCGGGAGCAGGGTATATTATCTATATTGGATTTAAATCTTTAATCTCTGAAGGAGAGTTAAATTTGGATGATACAGAAAATAAATCTAAAAATTTTGCAACTCCTTTTCGTGATGGTTTCCTTTGCAATATATTAAATCCGAAAGTAACGTTGTATATATTGGCAGTATTTACTCAGGTAGTCGAACCATCCACTCCAGTGTTTGATAAAATTATCTATGGTTTTTTAATAGTTTTTGAAGCATTTGTTGTTTGGAATTTTTTTGTGTCATTCATACGTATAAAGTTGGTTTTAAGACAAATACAGAGGTTTCAAGTGATTATAGACCGTGTAGTAGGCGTGATGTTGATTGGATTTGGTGGTTTGCTTGTTTTAAAATGAGACTTGGTAGATTGGGTAAACGTTAAGCTTCATTGAAACTTAAGTAGTTATTGAACTGCTGAGATGTTTTATAAAAACTTTTGATTGTCGTTGATAATTATATATTTTCTGCTTTTCAATTGGCAAAGATTGTAAATCTGCTATTTTAAACCCTCTTTCTTGAAACCAGTGAGCTGTCCGAGTTGTTAAGACAAAAATTTGTTCTATTTTTAATAGTTTAGCCTTCTGTTCTAAATAAGCCAATAAAATTCCACCTCGGTCCGTACCACGATAATCATTATGAACCGCCAAACAAGCTAATTCTGCTATTTTTCCTTCCATAAAAGGATATAAAGCAGCACATGCGACTGACATTCCATCCCTTTCTTGCACAATAAAATAATCAATCTCCATCTCCAATTTTTCCCTTGAACGACGTACCAAAATTCCAGATTTTTCTAATGGCTTAATCAGTTCCAAAATACCGCCAACATCCTCTATAGTTGCTTTGCGAATATTTTCATACGGATTAGTACTAACCAAAGTTCCAATCCCGTCTCTAGTAAATAACTCTAACAATAAAGCTCCTTCAATATGTCGTGATAGCAAATGAACTCGTTGCACACCATTTTGACAAGCCTGAACTGAATTTTTAAGTTGATTATTACTGGATTGGTTTTGAGCTTCTAGCAATGTTAATTGACGTATTAATTGTCCATTATTGGTAAATAAACCTTCGTCTTCAGTTAGATAGATTAACTTAGTTGTTTTTAACCCAATTGCAACTGCGGAAGCTACTTCTTCAGTTAATAAATTGAAAATTTCACCGGTTGGTGAGTAACCTAATGGGGATACAAGTACTATGCAACCTTCATTGAGCCGAGAAGCAATTGTAGTTATATCAATATTTCTTACCTCGCCAGTGTGACAGAAATCAACTCCATCTCGCACTCCAATAGGACGAGCAGTAATAAAATTACCAGAGGCGGTGTAAATATTAAAATCAGTTGTTGGGGAGTTGGTTAAACCCATAGATAATAAGCATTCTATTTCTGCTCGTACTTCTCCACAAGCAGCTTTTACACATTTTAATGCTATTTCATCTGTGATACGAATATTGTTGACATATTTAGATTTTTTACCATATGTTTGTAGTCCTTGTTCAATTTGAGGTCTGATACCATGGACTAAAACTAGTTTTATACCTAAACTACTTAATAAAGCAATATCATGGATTAAATTTGGGAAATTATGATCTTGTACTGCTTCTCCTCCAAAACAAATAACAAAAGTATGACCTCTATGAGCATGAATATAAGGTGAAGCACTACGAAACCAATCAATAAATTGTTGTTGCATCTATATTAATTCTTAATTAAATTCAATATAAATATCATTTGCGTGAAACCTGCGAGATTTTGGAAACCTCGTAGGTTTTAAGTGAAATTATTTATCTGAAAAACTATAACTATAAATTCCTATTCCCAACATAAAATGCCTCATCGTTATACATAAGTCAAAAGTAACAAATGTAGGGTGGATAGAATGAAATGAAATCCACCATTTTGAAGGTTCGGTGGGTTTCCACTTCGTTACTACCCACCCTACATAATATATTTTCATTT
>JAUCGL010000262.1 GCA_030378105.1 Candidatus Halobeggiatoa sp. HSG11
GAGAAATTGGAAGCATAAATTCAAAGATTTTGTTATGGAAACTTGTTGTGAATAACACAATTTCCGACTTAGTTAACGACCATGGAACTATGAAACGGCTATCATTTAAATCGGTATAATGTCTAATTCATTGGATTTAGCTTGAACGAGTTGGTTGGCTTTTTGTTTGGATTGTTCGGGATTGAGGGATACTGTGCCTTTGGTTAGTAGTTCAAATACCCAATCAGTTACTATAACAGCAAATTCAGGGCTACACCATTGAGCTAAATTGATTGATGCTTTTGGATGTATCCATGAGCCACCATAACGACCTGATTTTACTTCGATAATTTTAAAGAGGGGATATTCCCCCTTTTAAACTGAAAACATCAAGATATTCTTGAGTAGATTTAAGACGACGGTAATCTTTGAACAACTTACCGGAAGCTTGACACATATCAGTGGCATTTAAATAGCCATCGGAACGCTGGCGGATTGTAGCACCGTGAAAATCACGGGTAATTAATTGTTGAGTGGTCATTTAAGACACCTCACAGTGGTTGAAGACAGAATTTTGATTTAAAACACTTAAGCAGAGTGGCATTCTGTGATTACCACCTTTTCGGATTGCATGTCCTAGCTTAAGTGCAAGAGGAATTATAAATATTTGTAATTGGATTGTCAATAATGTTTAAGATTTAAGATAAATTCCATATTCTGGAACATTATTCCGTATTCTGGAAAATTCCATATTTTGGAATAAAATTATTTTATATATTTTTAGGTAATACAATTAGTTAAGCGTTATACATAGTAGGTACAGTTTTTGCTGCTTAAAAAGTATAAATTTTTCATTAATGCCAATTATGAATTATTTTTATATTAAATGGTAGTCATCTTAAAAGTTTGAAATTCAATCTCATTACAAAATATTTTACAAAAAAATTATCTGTATTAACATAGCATTAGAATTATTTTTAAAATTATTTTAAATTTATCCTAACTTTTTAGTCCAAAAGTATGTCTATACATGTAATCGTCATTTATATTTTATGTGCCAACTTTTTTATATCTGTTGATATAAGTCAATAAAAAGGCAGTGACTATACAAATTGTAAAATGTGCTATTTTGCATTGAACAATATGTAAAACTCTATTGATTTTTATTAGAAGCAACTTGATAATATTATTTTGCACCAGTTGTTAACCTCTGGCAGGTGGGTGCGAGACATTGGCTGGTTGGTTTGGCTGATGGGAGGAGAAGTGCTATTTAAGGTGCCAGACCGAGGATAGTAACCACTTGGTGGATTGGTCAGTTGTTATAAAAATTGATTAATTCATCTATTCTAAAAAATTAAGGAACTTAAACAATGATATTGAGAGCAAATAATTTTTTAATTAATGTATTTATTAGCTTAATAGTTTTAACATGGGTTAATAATGTAAACGCAGATGCTTTTCCGAAAACGGAAATTACATCAAAATATTCACAATCACCTTATGCAACTTCAACATACAATGTATTTGCTCCAACTTATAAAGGAGAATGCACTTGGTACACATATGCAAGAATCATTGAATTGGTTAGAAAAGGTGAGTTAGATGGTTCGGTGGAAAGTGATTTCTATGAGGCTTTAAAAGTAGCTGGTGGACGGCATGCTCGTTATTGGCCAAATAAACTTGGTGGTACTTGGCATAGTACATCTACAACCACTTTGCCTATGGAAAAAAGGCGAAAAGGGCTAGTTATCGTGTGGCAATTTGGTCAACACGGTCATGTTGGTTTTGTGGAAGAGGTTAATGCCGATAAAACTAAGTATCGTATTAGTGACTTTAATCAGAAAGGTGGCAATATTAGTGGCGATGGTAAATACAAAGATAATACTTGGTTGCCATTTGTTGGTAATGATACCTTAAATACTGGAGTTTATCCTAGTTTTTATGAGTTGAAACTCGCTAGTGGCTCTAATAATTCATCGAATAATCCACCTCAATTAGGTGATATGTATAATGATTATAAAGGGATTTCAATAGCCAATATTCAATCTTTTCTTGATCAATTTCCTAATGGTGATTTAAAAAATAAGTATCTTTACAATAGTTTTGATCTTGATGAAAACAATTTTTATCAAATAGAAACTAATTGGGTTTTAGATGAGATTAGAAATGGTGTTTCTACTATGAGTCCAGCAGAAATTATTTATTATGCTGCTAAAGAAAACAACATCAATCCTGTATTATTGTTAGCAAAAATTCAGCAAGAACAAAGTATTATTAGCCGATCTGCTACTCAGCATACATTAAATCGTGCCACAGGATATGATATTCCTAATTCAAATCCTGCTGGTGATCCAAAATATAAAAGTTTCTTAGCTCAATTAACTGGTTTGACTTATCAATTTAGTAAATTTCGAGGACTAGGTTTAAATTTTCGGCAAGCATATGATAAATATACTGTAGATTATACAGGGCAGGATGCTTCTTTTGATCGTTTTATGACTATCTATGAAAGTTATGCAGTGTTAATGGATGAAATTGTTCAAGGTAATGCTAATAACTCACCTCCAACAACTGATATAGGACTGTATTTGTCTGAAAACTTTGTAGATAAACCAACCCCAATGGAATGGTATCGAGGTTGTACTACTACGGCAGTTAGTATTTTGTTGGATTGGTTTGGAGATCATGGTTATGATAATCTTGATGGGGAACCAATTTATGCCTCTAAAGCTGGTTGTGATACCGCATATATCCGTAAAGATATAGCTAATTTATATGCTAATAATGCAAAATCAACTCCTTTAACTTGTAATAAAGGTGAATATGGTGCAAGTCCGAACGATATTGTTAATGGTATTACCTATATTCTTGAGAATAAAGGCTACTGTGTCAATGAAGACAAAGATGAATGTTGGCAAATAGTTAATCATAATAACCTAACTGTTCAAGATTTGGTTAATACTATCAATAATGGTTTTCCTTTAAGTCTTGGAGTTGATTCTAATACGTTTAAAAGTAATTTTGATTTTGAAAATAACTTCCAACGAACAATTAATCACCGTGTTGTAGCCTACGGTTATCGAACTTATGAAAATGATCGTATTGAGATTTCTCTATTAACTGGTTGGGATACTAATTGGGAGGATGCTACTCGTACTATTATTATCAATGGAGATGAAAGTACTGAAATAAAAGAAAGAGGGCTTTATGTAATTCCACCCAAAAATCCAAACGCAAGAATCATTACCAGAGCATCATCAGTAAAAAGAATTTTTGAACATTTTAATATTTCACAAAATTTAGATTCATATTTTAGTTTTAATAGACCATCAGATGTGACTAGTAGTAATTCTTACCATGATTATATTGCTACTGCTTATAACAAGGGTATAGTACATGGGTTTGCATCTGGTGATATGCAAGGAAAATATGGACCATTTTATTCTGTTAGTAGGGTAGAGTTTATTAAAATGGTCATGAATACTTTAAATATTTATTTTAATATTCCTATTGAAGCTTCAGATTTTTATGAACCGGTTAATGTATTTGGGAATAGTTTTCCTGACATGGATTATAGTGCGTGGTATTACAAATTCGTAAAAGCTGCTTATAACTATGGAATCATTCAGGGTACACAAGGTGGAAATTTACAACCACATGTTAAATTGAGCGAAAAAGAAGCTGGTTTTATTCTGGATAGAGCAATGAAATTAATACCTGCTAATTTGTCAGGTGGATATTCATGGCACGGCAACGGCTCCATCATTAGTCACCACGGTAGTTTTTTATCTAATCATGATGGTAAAGATTGGCCTTATGGTATTACTCGTGATGTGGTGCAGTTACATGCCTCAGATGATAAACCAGTTGGTTTTTTTCAATGGCAGGTTACTGAAAGTAATTGCCAAAATTTAAAAATTGATGCCAATGGTGTAGATGCTGATATTACTATTGGTGCTTGGGATAACCGTTCTAGTGATATTACTTTTGCTAATGTACAGTTGCCTTTTGTGTTGGGGCCTTCTAATACTGGTTATCGGTTTGATATGGAGGATGGTGATTGGTATGTGGTTAAGGTGGCTTTGCGTGATAGTTTGAGTAGTAATTTAGAGCTAGATGCTATTTGTACCACTTCTAGTCCGACTTATGCTAATTATCAGTTAGGTGGTGGTAGTTCAGTATTGATGGATGGCGGTTATAAATGGAATGGTAATGCTTCTGTGATTAGTCATATGTTTAAGAGTTTGTATTCTAAACGGAATCAGAGTAGTTTTAATGATGATTGGCCGTTTGGTGCTTTTAAGGATGTGACAGTAATAAAACGTTCTTCTGATAAACCAATGGTATTTTTTCAGTGGCAACGTGATGATGTTTGTTCTAGTTTAACTTTTGATGCGGTGTTGCCTTCCAATGAAAAGCGGGTTGATATTCATGTTAAGTCTTGGAATGCAAGTAATGAGTCGGCAATTGTACATCGTAATGTGGCTTTGCCTCATACAATTTCTGATTATTCTGATAATGGAGATTGGCGTGTAGTACAGATTAAATTTTTGCAGCCGGTGAGTTATACGGCTGATGTTACAGCTAAATGTTCTGGTGTTTATTAGGTTTTATAAAATGGGATAGTTATATGAAAGCTATTGAATTTGATTCTTATGCAAGTGGAGGTAATATTAAAATACCAGTGAATTATCAAGACTGGCATGGGGCGAGAATTAAGGTAATTTTGTTGCAACAAGATGATTTAACTTCTGAAACAAGGATATCATCTCGTCCTATTGGTTTGGCTGAAGGTAAATTTAAAGTTCCGCCTCAGTTTTTTGAGGAGCTTCCAAAGGATATGTTGGATACCTTTGAAGGCAAAAGATGATGAATGCCGTATTACTTGATACTTGTACTTTTTTGTGGATTGTGGCTAATGCTCCTGAGCTTTCAAAGGATGCAAAAGCTATATTCTGTGATGTTGAAAATCAGGTTTATTTGAGTGCGATTTCAGTGTGGGAAATTGCGGTGAAAAATATGATTGGTAAGTTGCCACTGCCTGATACGGTTGATGTTTTTGTGCGAGAACAAAGGGAATCGCATAAGATTGAAAGTTTGGCGTTGGATGAGTTTGCTGCTTTGTATCTTCCAAATTTGCCGCAAATTCATAATGATCCTTTTGATCGTATGTTGGTGTGTCAGGCGATAAGGCATGATTTAACTATTTTGACACCTGATCCAATGATTAGGCAGTATCTGGTTAAGAGTGTTTGGTAAAATGGGGCTGTTTTTTTGGAGATGGTGATAATTAGTTGTATGGTTTTTTCATGAGGTAGGCATGGAATCTATTTCATGTTAAAAAATGGCTACTTAAGATATTTTTAGGTAGCCAAAAGTTGGTGAATTTTCTATTAAATTTGCCGTTTTATTACTCAATTTTGAGGAATGTTATTATGAGTGTTTTTAAACTGAGGGCTTCTGTTGGTTTGGATGCCTATCAAAGACTATTCGGGCGATGGCAAGAATATTTTGCTTTGTCGTGGGTAATGGCGATATTAATTGCTGTATTTGCATTAGGCACTGTTGTGCCTATATCAGCTTTTGCAGGTTATAGTGCTTCTCCATCTAGTCAAACAAGTGGTGATAGTAAATGGGATAAACCTGTTCTTAAAGTTACTACTACTATTAGTAATAATAAGGCAACTTTTAAGGTATCTCCAAAAAATGGTGGTAATTTTAATGCAATTAATGATGATCCTGACTCTCCAGATGGTGATATATACCTCAGAGAGAGTACAAACAGTAATGATTGTACTTCCCACTCAAAAGTCTTACAAGCACGATCAGACGCTTTAACTAGTACTTCTAAAATAAGTGTTCCATTAATAAGTTTAACGACTGATTTAAATTTCCAACAAGGTTCAAAAGACTTTTGTGTATTTTATGTTAGCGATGATCTAAAGGGTTGGGGTGGAACAGATACAATTCAGATATCTTACGAGGCACCTGAACAACTTTCCAAACCAAATCTTAGATCACCTTCAGATAATAAATCAATTGATTCTACCAATTCTCTTAGATTTAATTGGGATGATGTTGATGGTGCTAATACCTATAGGATAGTTCTTAGTAAAAATTCTTTGTTTAATGGGTTTAATGATACTGGAACTGAAACTAGTGATTGTACCAATGATTCTGTTTGTCAAAATGAGAAGATTTCTGAATCAGAACATACTGGTTTTAATTTAGAACCTGACACTAAATATTGTTGGAGTGTACGTGCCGGTGTTCTTGATGGTTCAACAATTCCTATTGCACCAGCTAGTGGATGGTCAACACGTTGTTTTACTACAAAATCTGAAACTGGTGGTACTGATCCTGGTGGTACTAATCCTGGTGGTACTAATCCTGGTGGTACTGACCCTGGTGGTACTGACCCTGGTGGTACTGACCCTGGTGGTACTGATCCCGTTGATCCTTGCGAGCAGAAAAAAAGTGGTAATTGTGAATTAAAAGTAAATATTACTGGCAATGGTACAGTTACTGGCACTGGTATTGATTGTGATAATGGGAGTGGTGATTGTGACCAGACTTACTCACAAGAAGACTCTGTTATTTTGACTGCTACTGCATTAGATGATTCAAACTTCGTAAGATGGGAAGGTTGCAATCCAACTGGTAATCAATGCAGTGTTGATGTAAATGGTGATAAGAATGTAACTGCTTTCTTTGAGTTAAAGCCTATACCAAAATATTCATTGATTGTTAATGTTAAAAATGGTGATAATAGTTCAGGTAAAGTTACTGGTGACATTAATTGTCCAGGCAATTGCACAAAAGACTTTGAAGAAAGTGATTATCCTATTACTTTAACCGCAAAAACTTCTAATGGATGGTCAAGTTTTGATGGATGGGAAGGTGTTAGTGGTTGTACCACCGAAACTTGTTCCGTTCAATTTACTGGTACTGCTCAATCTGTAACGGCTAATTTCAAGAATGACCCGCCTAAACTAACTTTAGTATCTCCTTTAAACAATAAGGATGAGCAAGAAATTAATGTGCCTTTAATTTTTAAAGCAGAAGATTTACCAGACAATAATTTTTCGGCTCTCACGGCTCGTTTACGTGAAAATACGACTGGTACAGAATGGAAAGACTTGACTTGTGATGATACAAGCAAAGCTACCTCAGTAACTTGCTCTCATGACGAACTTGATTTTTTCAAATGGTATGTTTGGGAAGCAACAGCTATTGATCAAGGTGCTGCTTCTACGACAGAAGAATGGCGTTTTAGAACTCGTCCTAATGCAGCACCGGAAAATCCGACTGATTCTTCACCTTGTAATAAGTTTGTGGTAGAACCAAATGAGGATTTAGAAGTTTCTTGGGTTATACCTACACCTAAAGATAATGATGGTGATGAAGTAAAATATCTAGTCAAGTTTAGTAGTGAAGATATTAATGAGCTTCAATATTTAACTTGTAAAGATGATGATCCAATGGATGAAAAGTGTATTATTCCAGCAGGTAAGTTAAATAAGTATGGACATAACTATTATTGGCAAGTTGTAGCTAGTGATGACTATCCGGGTATTAATGCTGATGGAAATGGTACCATTTGTACTGTAGTAACTCGTGCAGATGACGCACCAAATCTTGCAACTGATCCAATAGTTGTGAATGATGGTAATACTTTTACTGGTTTATCTGTGCCGGTTATTACTTCTTCAATTAAAATTGATGCCACTAAGACTATAACATTGAAAGCAACTGGTCAAGGCGATCCAAATGGAGATGCTTTGACTTATAAAATGTTCTTAGCTGAATATGATGCAAATGGCAAGAGTGTTAATTCTCAAGAAATATGTGTTGACAAATATATTGATATAACTGGTGGTTCTGATACAGTTACCCAATTAGAATGTGATATTCCTACCGGTGTTGTAAAGACTGGAACAAGCTATATGTGGAGTGTGACAACTTCTACAAATATTCCTGATGCTACAACTACAGGTACAGGATGGCAATTTAATACATCTTTTGCACCACCACCGGCTGTAACGTATATATCACCTGACAATGATATAGAGTATTCAATAAATGATACTCCACAATTTGAATGGACTATTGCTCCTCATTCTGAAGAGGGTATCACCTACACTTTTTGTAGAGTCAAAGAAGGAATATCTTATTGCTCTGAAGAACCTTCTACAGATATGACCATGACATGGCCTGATACTTTAGATTATGGAGAAGAATACGAGTGGTTTGTTAAATCCATCAGAAATGGAGAAGAAACTCCTGCTGAAAAACGTACTTTCCGTGTACAAAATGCAGACCCACAACTTGATTTCATATCTGTCAATGGTGGAGAGCAAAATATACTCCTGAAATGGGAACCAAATAATGCTGGTAATGGTACTGAGACACCTGACAGTTATAATATATATCGTGTGACTGGTGGTAGTATTTTCTTTGACAGCAATGGAACTTTTATAGGTGGCGATCCCATAAATGGAGAAGAAAAAATACTTAAAACTCATTACACTGATAATTCCCTTAGTGAAGATGATAAAGGCAATCGTTATTGTTATTTTGTTAATGGTTATCTTGGAAATACGTTTTTGTATTCCACAAATCTTGCCAATGGAAATAACTGTGTTGATAGTTTTGGTAGTGTTGAGTTAGAACTCCCAAGTATTAATGTCCCTGAAGATACTTTGAAGGAAATTCCTATCACAATGCCTTATCCCGGTGATTTGGTGATAGTAGGTGCTAATATTTGTATTGGGTATGATAAGGATATAATAGAATTTGAAGGGGTGGGGGATAGCATTTTTACAAGCTATTTCTTTTTTGACGATAACCCAACTCCTTTCGATGTTAGTACAATGCCTGAAAATAGTATTCATCGTACTATGTTACTTGACAATGGTGTAAATCAGATTGTTAGATTTTCTCCGCTTGATCTAGGAAATAGCACTGCTCCTGTTGAAGAACTTATCATTCAAGGTGATCATCCTGCTTTGCTTTATATGAAATTTAGGACGAAGCAACTTGTTGAAGATGAAAATGGTAACATTCTAAAAAACAAAAGCATATTGAAATTCATCAACTTTTACGCAGATGGTAATGACACAGATGATATAGCTGACATACCAGCTATAGCTAACTGTAGTAACATCAATGCTGATTTTGATGGCAATAATGGAGTTCCTATTGATTTTTCTGATGGCAATGTGGAAATAGAGAACACTAGACGTGGAAATCGTGATGGAAATCGTTCACCAACAGCCCATGTTTATGTGAGAGATGCTTACCAGCAGGGTGATGTGAATGGTAATGGAGTTGTTGAGATGATGGACTTCTATGAAGCCTATCAGATTCAAGGTTCTACTTACGAGGAACTAAATAATCCAGATAAGTGGAGAGCTGCAAATATTGTGAAACCGACCGACGAGCAGATTAATGAAGATGATCTTAATGCAATTCTAAATTATGCTGCTTACGGTGAAACGATGCCAAGAAGTGCGAACACCACTACTAGACGGGTAGTTAGAAGACAAACGAGAGATGGAAGAGATGATAATCCTATTACTTTAAGCATTAGCGACATCAATGGTGTTTCTGGTAATGAAGTTATAGCCACTATTTCTGCGACTAATCTATCTGTTTTATCTTCAATGGGTTTAACTATTGCCTATAATACTGATGTTATTTCGGAGATACTGAAAGTATCTAAAACTGACTTAACTTCTACAGCATCTGTCTCATATGATCCTTATGACAATGCTGGTTTAGGTAGAATTAGTGTATATTCCAAATATAATTCACCTATAGAAGGTAATGGTGACATTATAGAAATTACCCTTCGTCTAGCTGAAGGTGGCACACTGAGAAGTACATCACTGTTTGTTGCAGAGGCTAAGTTGTACGATAAGTATGGGCGTAACTTTGAATTGTCTGCTTTGGAACGTATTATCAAATTTGAAAAGGCAATAGTAACTCGCACTGATGTTCCAGAAGCCCCTGAACCACCAGAGAAACCTGAAGTAAATTGGATTCCTGATGATGGAAATAGTACAAATAACCCAGCGTTACCAATCAATATTGCTGAAGGTAAAATTATTGATAGTCAAAGTAATCCTATGGCAGATATTTTGATTACTGTTGGTGAAAACACAACAATGACCGATGCAAATGGTGATTGGGTTATCTATGGTATCCCAACCGGCGAACACTTGGTAACTGCTCGTAAAACATCAGACGATGGTTTCGTGTTCATGGAAAAAACCTGTGTCGTGGGTGACGGTGAAAACTGTCGCATTGAGTTCCAAGTTGATACCGGTGATGATGCTTCAGCTGATAAGTACGCACTTTCTGGCATAGTCGTAGATAAATACGGTATTCCAATTAAAGGTGCTACCGTCAAAACTCGTGAACTTGCCACTGTAACTGACAAGACTGGTTTCTTTGTCTTCCTTAACTTAGTAGCTGGCGAATATTCAGTAACAGCCAAAAAGGGTACAGAAGACTTCGGTGAAAAAATCTGTATTGTTGGTGGTGATAGCAACTGTAAGCTTGATTTCCGCACTAACCACATACCAATATCAGATGAGCCTGTTTCAATAGGTAAGGGTATCTACGCTATCCAAGTTAGAACAATGGATGATGCTAGAAATTCTATCCCTGATGTAGTTCTACAACTTGATGATCAAACTGTTACAACTGACATAAATGGTTATGCAGAATTCACTGAACTACCAGAAGGTGTATATTTACTTACTGCTAGTAAAGATAACTTAATTTTCTTACCACAAGAATTTGAGCTAGGTAACCAACAACTTTGGACTAAATTGTTCTTAAAACCACTTACCCAACTTGGAGTTAAAATTTCTCCGGTTGTTAAAGGCAAAGCAGAACAAGGTAAACATTATAGTTATGCTATTACTGCCTTCAATGGTAGTAAAATAGATGCATCTAATGCAGTCCTCAAGTATAAAATACCTTATGGTACTGAAGTTAGCCCACTTACTGGTAAAGCTTTGGAAAACTGTGAAATAACTGATGAATTTGTAATTTGTAACATACCAACTCTAATAGTAGGTGATACATTTGCAGTCGAAGTTGAGATATTCATAGACCAACCAAAATCACCAGAGTTTAAGATTAGTAGAACTGTAACTTTGGAAGCTGTAGATGTAAATGGTGAACCTTTCCCAGAAGATGTCAATGACAACAACTGGGCAACTAGAGTTAAACCTTATCTGTCAGTATTTGGTAAATGTAACCCAAGTCCTGTTTCAGTAGATGACATATTACATTGTTGGATTGATGTAGAACTTAATAATAATGCTCCTGATGGTAAAAAAGTAGCAACAGATATTGTTGTAACTTCAAAACTTCCAAGAGCTGTCGAAGTTGATTCTATTCCTAACAATTGTAAGGTTGTTGAATTACTTACTGAACAACGTCAATTGCCAATTACTGGAATTGAATGTCAGATAGATGATTTAAGTGTTGTACATCCTGATAATATTAGCAAAACATCCATATATTTTGATGTTTTAGTTAAAGAACCGGGAGCAATTAAGCTAATTACAACTCTTGATTTAATTTCTGGTAATTATCCTTGGCATCAATCAAAAATTTGGGTTGAGGTTGATACTAAAGGTTATGAAGTTGATGGTATTATCGTCATAGACCTCACCAAGAGTATGGATGAGCAATTAAATTCCATAAAAAGGCAACTCAATAAAGCTCTTACTGATGGTTTCGCAAATGGTGCTACACCACTAGTTGCTATAGTCGGTTTTAGAGATGATGATGATATTAAATTAATTGCTGCAACAAGTAATCTTGCAGATTTGCTAGAAGCAGTTGAAAAACTAGAAGCCAAAGATGGTGGCATGTGTCCAGAAGCATCAGCTGATGCACTGATTTTAGCACTTAACCATCTGAAACCCAAGGGCATACTTATGTTTGCCAGTGATGCATTACCTTATGATGATGTAGAAACTCAAGCTACGCTGGAAAGAGTTAGGGATTTGATAGAGCTTAAAGAAATCGATCCTAATATACTTATAACGGAAGTAGATTGTGATGGTGTAAACAGCTCAAATATTATTGAGTAATTTAGTAGTTTAATTTATTGGATAGATGGGATAATTATTCTATCTATCCTTTTTTTATCCTAATTGCTATGAACTACAAAGGAAATTCAAAATGTTAAATCACCCACTCAAAATTATTCCACTGATATTCTTACCTATTTTAGTACAAGCAGACGAAGTAAGTAATTTTTGGTGTAATGATATTTTAAAAACAGAAAATTCAACTTGCACTGTTATTGAAAAAGATGATTCAGAAGCAGAAAGAAATGCTAAATATGATAATTTTTTTGACGAAGGGCTTAAAAATACAGCAGAATCAACTATACCTTGGATTATTGCAATTGAACCTAACCAAGCTAAACAAGGTGAAGAATTAGAAATTACCCTAACTGTTGAAAATATTATTTTAGATAACTCAAGTACAATTGAATTTAATAATTCTGATATTGATATTTTATCAACTAAGATAACTGATTCTAATACATTAGTAGCTAAAATAAAAGTTGCTAGTAACGCCAATTTAACTCCAAAATCAGTGTATGTATTAACAGGAGAAGAAAAAACCCAAACCTTATATAATGCTCTGATTATAATGAGAAAATTAACACCGGGTAATATCCAATTTGCTAACAGTAAATATCAAGTTAGAGAAAATATTGGTAATTATTCTATTAATGTTAAACGCTTAAATGGTAGTGATGGAAGTATAAGTGTAAATTATGTTACTAATAACAATACTGCTGAATCCAATCAAGACTTTACTTCTACTTCCGGAGTTTTAACTTGGAAAAATGGTGATACTGAAGATAAAAAAATTGAACTTCATATTTTAGATGATAAAGATGTAGAAGAAAATGAAACTTTTACTATCAAATTGTATGATGTAAACAGTGATGCTAAATCAAGTTTATCTATAGCTGAAATAATTATTTTAAATGATGATAAAGAGGATGATTCAGAATCAGAAGATAATGGTTCTAATGTTACAGGTTCAGAAGACAATAGTTCTGATGTTACAGGTTCAGAAGATAATGATTCTGATGATACAGGTTCAGAAGATAATAGTTCTGATGATACAGGTTCAGAAGACAATAGTTCTGATGATACAGGTTCAGAAGATAATGGTTCTGATGTTACAGGTTCGGAAGATAATGGTTCTGATATTACAGGTTCAAAAGATAATGGTTCTGATGTTACAGGTTCGGAAGATAATGGTTCTGATGTTACAGGTTCAGAAGATAATGATTCTGATGTTACAGGTTCAGAAGATGATGGTTCAACTGATACAGATTCAGAAATACCTATTATTAATACACCATCAGTTCATAATTCATCACCAACCAAACTATGCCCAGAAAGAGATATAATTTACACCTATTGTACATTTGGAGGTAGAGAAATAGACAACATAACCATCACCGAAAACGCCAGTGTCTCCAACGGTATCCTTGCTGGAACTATGGAAAATGATGGTTGGGTTTCTAATTTTACCCTTGAAGAAAAAGCAATTTTAGCTGGTGGTATCCTGACTGGTTACATAAAAAATAACGGTAAAATGACCAACTTTGATTTTCGTGGAGCCTCTATTATCGGTGGAACTTTGGGTGGAAATATCTTTAATAACAGTCCTATCAATGGTATTTTTGAAGATGTTTATTTAGAAGCTGATACCCATATTACCGGTGGTGAACTGCGTGGTGACATTATTGGTCTTGATTCTAACTATAAAGCTCTTTTGGAACATCTTATTATAACTGGTCATGGAATTATTCAAAATGTTATTATTGGTGAGGGAGTGGAAATTGCTGATACAGTTATGATTGATGAAAGTGTTGAGTTTGCTCAAAGATAACGGAAAGTTTAATAGCTTCAAAAGCATTCAGTGCTACAGACGCACCTTCTCATGCAACTGATGCTGAACTTGATACTGTTATCAATACTTTAGTTAGTAAAGGTATCAAACCAGTAACTATTTGGACTCAGGGCTGTCAAGCTCAACAGTAGTAGTTGATAAATAAGACTGTAAATTTGCAAGATAAATCTTGCAGTCCTGTTAAGTACATCGAATAAGCGAAATAAGCGAATTTTTAGATTTATTCGTTAATTTCGTTAATTCGTTGTACTTAACATAACTATAGGACTTACGCATTGACAAAAGTATTATAATATGAATCATCCCAAAAAACTATAAAAAAGAATCAAATGAGAGAAATAAGTCGTCCATCAACAGCAAATTGCACCTTATCCATGTATATATC
>JAUCGL010000130.1 GCA_030378105.1 Candidatus Halobeggiatoa sp. HSG11
ACATTATACCCCTGCTATGAAAATGGGTTTAACTCATAAACAACTTAATTGGAGATTTTTGTTGACTGTCCCTATACCTGTAAAATATTGATTTAATTAGAACTGCATTGGTCTGTAGGGACTATCCGATTTACGAGTTCCACCCGGTAATCGTGCAAGAAGCATTAACTGGAACTCGTTCTGGACAATATAGTATTCGTATCAATAAACAATATCGAATTTGTTTCAAATGGATTGATGGAAATGCTGTAAATGTTGAAATTATTGATTATCATTAGGAATTAAAAATGAATATCGGATTTGAAGTAGAACACCCCGGCATTATTTTATGGGAAGAATATATTGAACCATTGGACATTAATAAAACCCAATTTGCTCATGATATACATATTAATTACCAACGTATTCTTGATATTGTACATGGTAAACGTGCTATTACACCTGATATAGCATTGCGACTTTCTATTTATTTAGGAACAACAGCAGAATTTTGGTTGAATTGGCAAGGTTTATATGATTTGCAACAAACAGCTAAACAAAATCAGGAATATAAAACTATTAAAAAATACTGTGTGGCTAAAACAGGTTTGCAGGTTGGTATATAACAGAAAATACAATATATATAAAACTTTACCATCGTTCCTAAACTCCCGTTTGGGAACGCACTACCAAGAAGCTCCGCTTCATCTTCCAAATATCCAATTACCTTAAAAATATCAACACTATACCAATTCAGAGCAGAGCTTTTGGGACATTGTGTTAACCAAACTGGAGTTTGGGAACAATAAAAAAGCAAATAAGAGAGAAATAAAACGTTATGCCGAAGCTTAAACAAGGAACTATCATTCCAACACCAGATGAAGATGTCGTTATTACAAAGGCAGCATTATCTGATCCAAATGCACAACCATTTTCTGATATAGAATGGGAACAAGTTAAACCTTTGCTTAAACAAGCTAAATCAATTGAACAAACCAAAAAATCAGTTACAATTTATTTGTCGCATGAAGTCATAGATTATTTTCGTACTGGTAAAGATTGGCAAACCAATATAGACAAAGCATTGCAAGAGTATATTGTTTTACATAAATAACTTAACTCACAAAAACCGAAATAGACCAATTAATCTATAAACTCTATGGCTTGACAGCGGAGGAAATTGGGATTGTGAAAAAAGTAGATTAAATTTTACACACTTATGTCGACTTAAAAAGATATTTTTAGTTCATGTTTATTAAGTGCCTTAAAAATTTTATAGATAACATCAATTCCAGCTGACACTTGAGCATTTTCAATACGACTAATAACAGCAGGAGTTGTATGTGATTTTTCTGCAAGTTGCTTCATAGTTAAATTATTAGTAATACGCTCATTATGAATGATCTCAGCTAAACGAATACGTGCAAGATGTTCTTGACAGTATTGCTCAAATTTTGGATGTTTTTTAGCATCTGCAATAACATTAGAATATTTCTTAATTTTCATAATATACCACTAACTCAATTTTATTAACTAAATAATAAATAACATTAATAGGTAATAAATCTAGTTAAATTCTTGAGTTATATCGACTCCTATTTTGTTTTCCATATAATTAGTGAGGTTCTCTTCTGCTTTATCTAAAAAAAGTTGTATTTCTCTATCAATTTTTTTCTTTTTTGCTTTGTCATAAAATTTGGGTTTATCCATTGCTTCCAATAAAACTATTTCATCTTCAATTGTAAAAAAAGCAATTCTGATTAATATGTTAGAATATTTTATCTTTATAACACTCAATTCTGTTTTTTTGTATGGTTCAATATAGGGTGGTAGATTCATCGAACCTTTATGTTCATATAAATATTTTATTGTTTGGTAAATTCTACTTATTATTTTAATTTTTTCATCTGATGTTTTAAATGCGTAATTCTCAAGATACTCATAAAATGGCAACTCTATTTCCTGTTTATTGTTCAATCGCCCATAAGCAATTATTTTCATAAATTTTCTCTATAAATTAATTAAGGTTAATTTAAAATTTTATTATCTGATAAGATAACATAAATATATTTTCCAGTCAAATTAAATTTGAAAAAAATACAACCCTAAAATCCAATACCAGCAAATTAGAAGTAGAAACAGACCAACCAGTCTATAAACTTTATGGCTTGACAGAGGAGGAGATTGGGATTGTGGAGGGGAATTTATAACAAAACATTGCAAATTAACATTTTTTAGATTAAAGTTATAACTAAGTTATTACTTTATGGCAGAAATAATGCGAACAACAATTAGAAAACTAGGTAATTCTAAAGGAGTTATTATCCCAGCTTCTTTTTTAGCATCTCTTGGTATAGTATGAAATGATAGAAATAAAATTAAAAGACAAATCTATTGTTATTACACCTATTCAAACAAGAAAAGGTTGGTATGATGATTATCAAATGGAAAAAGATGATGATGCTTGGCAAGATTTTCAATCTTTAGAATCAGAAGAGAGTGATTGGGAATGGTAAAAAGGGGAGAAGTATATTGGGTAATACTTGACCCAACTATTGGAACTGAAATCAAAAAAACTCGCCCATGTTTAATTGTTTCCCCTAACGATATGAATCAACATTTACCAAAAGTTTTAGTAGCCCCAATTACTAGTAAAGGACAGTCACTTGGATGCCGTCCTGAAATTGATTTTTGTGGTAAAAAGGCAAAAATTCTTCTTGATCAAATTCGGTGTATTGATAAGATTCGATTAAAAAAGAAAATGGGAATGATTCATCTAAAATTTTGGCATCAAATAATGTTGGATATGTTGCAGTAATATCATATATTTATCTACCAACCAGCTTATAAACTCTATGGCTTGACAACTCAAACCTAACTACAAATAAAGAAAAAAGATAAAAAATAGATAATTACTTCATAAAAATAAGCGGTTAACAATGCAAGTTATTGAAAAAGAGACAACAATTTGTTAAAAAGGTAAAAATAGTTATATAATTAATAAAGAAAAAAATTTAATAATCCCAAAGGAAAAAAGAAATACATACAAGGGTTCAACTACCTCTTTAATTAAGGTAAAAGCCAATACAGAAAACTTGATATTATTTTATTGAATTTGTGGAAAATCTGAGTATTAACTATTTCTTAAATTTTTGAACTCTCACGCAAGTTGCGGACTATTTTACTACGGCTCTCCATGTCTCGCAGCAACATAGAAAAATTAACATAAAAAAATCCATAACTTAAACAATGCTAAAAAAATTACCTCCTCAAGATTTAGCTAATATTTATTCACAATTAGCTCGTTTAGAAAAAGCTGGTATGCCAATTACCAATGCAATTGAATTATTGACAACTGGCGAAGCTGGCAAACGAGCTGAATTAACTTTAAAATATATTAAACGTGGTAAACCTCTGTCAGAAGCAGGTGCTAAATCTGGTTTGTTAGTTGGTTTAGACATAACTCTTATTAAAGTAGCTGAAGCAAGTGGTAAAAATGCTGAAATTTTTCAACAATTAGCTCAATTTAATGCAGACAAGGCCAGTCAAGCAAGACGAATTAAATCACGACTTATTTTACCAATAATCATGTTGGTATTAGCAATATTTATTCAACCAATTCCAGATTTATTTTTAGGCAAAACAACAGTTGGCGGTTATTTTCTAGAAACAGTTGGATTAATTGCATTATTGGCCAGTAGTTTTTTCATATTATCCAAATTAACTTATTTAAATAATTGGCAAACAAGGCGTAACTTGTTGAACTTCATTCAATCTTTAGGTTTAATGCTACAAGCTGGTTTACCGATTTTAGAAGCGTTACCAAAGGCTTATCAAGTAGTAGAAAATACCGATTTACGAAAACAATTAAGGAAAATTTCTGTATATTTGAAAGCTGGTGATAATTTTGCGGAAGCCTTTTCAAAACTTAAACTGAACAAAATTGCTAATCAATTTATATTGACTGGTGAACATTCTGGCAATTTAGCTGAAATGTTATTACATTACTCTAAACAAGAATCCGAAGATATTGCATTACATGATAAAATGATAACCACATGGATACCACGTTTTGTTTATGCTATTATCGCTATATGGATTATATATGGCATCATAGGTTCCACAATATCTTAATTAAAATTCTTCATAAATATTATTTAAATACATCATGTTAGTTGATTCTCATTGCCATTTAGATTTAATAAAAAATACTAATCCAGAAACCATAGTTGCTGCTGCTCAGGCTAATGGAGTTGGACATTTTTTAAATGTTGGACTTGATTTAGACCATTTGCCAAATTTATTAGCAATAGCTAAACGTATAGATAGTGTATCAACATCAGTAGGAATTCATCCCAATAACACTGATAAAATAACTGTTGATATAGAAACATTGGTTAAAAAAGCTGATAATAAAAATGTAGTTGCGATTGGTGAAACTGGGCTGGATTATTTTCGCTTGTCAGGGGCGGCAACCCAACAACAGCAACAATTTCGTACTCATATAAGAGCTGCTAAAGAAATTGATAAACCATTAATTATTCATTGTCGAGAAGCGGCTGCCGATACTATCCGTATATTAAAAGAAGAACAAGCTACTGAAGGTGTCATGCACTGTTTTGTTGAGGATTGGGATATAGCCCAACAAGCGATGGAACTTGGTTTTTATATCTCTTTTTCTGGAATAGTTACTTTTAAAAATGCTAAGATTTTACAAGATGTTGCAAAAAAAATTCCATTAGAGCGTATGCTAGTGGAAACAGATTCTCCTTATTTGGCTCCAGTTCCTCATCGTGGTAAAGATAATCAGCCAGCTTATGTTAAACATGTTGCTGAATTTATTGCTGAATTAAGGGAAGAACCTTTTGCTACTATAGAACAAGTCACCACAGAAAATTTCAGTCGATTATTCAAAGTTCAAAATCTATTTTAATTAATACCTTCTCCAATTGGCAGGTTGTTTCGGGAATGGAGCGAAGCATATTTCCCGAAACTATTGTACTATATTGGTTTCGGGAAAATCGTACCTCATTCCCGAAACAACGAATTCTAACATTGGCGAAGGTATTGTTAATGGAAATATTTTTATTAATTGGTTGTATTGCTGGAATTTTAGCTGGTTTATTAGGAGTTGGTGGGGGAATTGTATTAGTACCAATATTAGCTTGGTTTTTCCAAACTAATTCAATAATTCCAGATACTAACCTTATGCAAGTTGCCATAGGCACGACCCTAGCAACTATAGTTATAACTTCAATTTCTTCTATTATTACCCATCATCAGCATAAAGCTGTATTATGGAATATAGCTTGGAAACTCACTCCCGGTATCATTCTCGGAGCGTTATTTGGTGCAGTTATTGCTAGTATATTACCGAGTAAATTTTTATATAATTTTTTTGCAATATTTATTTTATTTGCTGCAATTCAACTAGCTTTTAACATATACCCAACTGTACATCGTAAATTGCCTTATCAAGCAGTTATGAGCTTAGTCGGGACTATTATCGGGTTAATTTCAGCATTAGTAGGCATAGGTGGCGGTTCAATGACAGTACCATTTTTAGTTTGGTGCAATATATCAGTTCGCAATGCTGTCGCTACTTCGGCAGTTTGTGGTTTCCCAATTGCAGTGGCTGGTACAATAGGTTTTATGATAACTGGTTGGCAAACCACTGGAAACTTAGGAACTTATATTTATTGGCCAGCTTTTATTGGTATTGCTCCAGCTAGTTTATTATTTGCACCATTGGGAGCCAAACTAGCTCATACAATTCCAACTGCTATGTTAAAGAAATTTTTCGCTATTTTCTTAGTTGCAGTTAGCTGTAAAATGTTAATTGGCTTAAATATCTGAATTTTGCTTAATATTGTATTATAATATATTACAAATTAAACTGGAAAATATAACAATGTATCGTTTACAACAAATTTTTATCTTAGTATTTTTTTTGCTATCCTGCACTCAAAATATCCAAACTCCTTCTAAATACCCATTAGAGTTTAAAGTTGCTATAAATAATTTAGCTAACCATCTATTGACACAGACTCAAAATGATAAAAATACGATGGAATCAGCTACTTTAGTATTAGACCCTTTTGCCGATGCTAATAGTGGTGAAATAGTGGAAGTTAGTCGTCAAATAGAGCAGATAATTTTTGACCGGGCTAAAAAACTTGAAATACCAATCGCTAGAATAACTCCTCAAAATTTACGTGAATCTCAATATGTTATAAGTGGCATTATTGATTTTACTGACTATTCAGTTGGTAATATAACAGATAAAACCGAAAAATATTATAAAGTTTCGGCTTCGGTAATCAATTTAAAAACTGGGAAAATAGTTGCTGATTCCAGTAATTGGGTACTTAATTTGGATTTAGATCATACTCCGACTGCATTTTATCAAGACAGTCCTATTTACATGAAAGATAGTCGTATTGAAAGCTTGATTAATACTGCCAAACAAGGAGTGGGTGAATTAGCCAACAATGTTTATTATGACTCATTAGATGTACAAGCTCTACTAGTTAAGGCTGAAACAGATTATGAGAATAAAAACTATGATCAAGCTTTAAAAATATTTAAAAAAGCCTCTGAACGCTCTGATGGCAAAGTAATGAGGACTTTTGCTGGCTTGTATGAAACTAATCTGCAACTGAAAAATTCAGAAGAAGCAGAAAATGCCTTTACTCAGTTATTATCTACTAGTGTGCAAGAGAATCAAAGTTTAAATATTAAATTTTTGTTTAAAGTTAATTCCACTGAATTTATTGATGATCAGAAGTTGAAGAAGGATTATACACTATGGTTAAAGATGATTGCTAAATATTTCAATGACAATGAACAATGTTTTCATATTGTGGGACATAGTAGTAAAACTGGGAATGCTGCTTATAACAAGAAACTTTCTTTGAAGAGAGCCAAGGCTTTTCAAAGTAAATTACAAATTCAAAATATAATGCAAAGATCAAAAGCATTAGGAAAAGGTTTTGTGGATAATGTAGTTGGTTCTGGAACCGATGATGCGAGAGATGCAGTTGATCGGCGAGTTGAAATTGTAGTAGTTAATTGTGAATTGATCTAAGTTTCTTAGCTTAATGAACAAGAGACCTGACAGGTTTTGGAAACCTAACAGGTTTGAGAACTTTTATTTTTCTGAAAAGATATAGTTACTGTCATTTGCGTTAAGGAGATTGATTGGGGTAACCACAAGAAATAATCCCTACAAATCATCATGTAACGTAGGGGCAATCCTTTATGGTTGACCTTAATGCAAATGGTAATGCTCTTTACCGGGCATATTGTTTGATATTGTAGAGACGCAGCTTGCGTCTAAAAACTTGGGTAGTCCTAAATAAAGTAGTAATGATTCCAAAAAACTACTATAGACATTCATAAAAATACATTCGTATGAAACCTGCGAGGTTTTGAAAACCTCGTAGGTTTGTAAGTGAAATTATTTATCTAAAAAACTATAGGTCTCAAAGACCTCGTAGGTTTAACACTACATATTATAGGACTACCAAAACCTGATAGTTGAATATAAACTAAATAACTGTAGCTAATGAAATAAGTATCCCTGTACAAACTACAACTAACCAACTTATTTTATCAGTTAATGCAAATTGCACCGGATCGTCTAACATTTGTTTCCGATTGGCTAAAAACCAAATTCTAGTTATCCAATACAACAAAACTGGACAAGTAAGCCACAGAATGAATGGTGAACTATATAGTGTCGTTACTTTGTCACTACTGATGTATAAAGAAAATACCAAAACTGCTAAATAACCGCTAGTGGGTCCCATGCTGGCTATCATACATATATCCCCAATTTCATAACCTCGATTTTTAACTTTCTTTTTACTGGTTAAATGGTGCAATTCAACATAACGTTTAAGTAAAGCTAAACTCATAAACATAAACATAGAGAATGCTAATAACCATGAAGAAACTTCAACAGAAACTGCCAACCCACCAGCTAAAATTCTATGTGTATATAAACCAGCTAATACAATAACATCAACTACCAATTTCTTTTTCAGATAAAATGAATAAGCTAGTGTTAAAGCTAAATATAAAGCTAACATTCCAGTAAAATTCAAATTTAACCAAAGTAGCGAAATAAAAAAACCTAAACTAACTAAAATCACAAAAATAGGTAAACCAAACTTGATCGGTAATTTACCAGAAGCAAATGGTCGATTTTTTTTGGTAGGATGTGTACGGTCAGCAGCTAGGTCTAACAAATCATTTATTACATAACCCGATGAAGCTATTAAGCTAAAAGCCAGAAAAGCCAACATAGCATCAGCTAGTTTAGAAATATCTAAAATTTGATGAGCCAATATTAATGGCAAAAAAATCAATGTGTTTTTAACCCACTGATGCGGACGAAGAGATTTTATCCAAGTTTTTAAAGTTGGTTTAGGCGTAGCAAAAATCTTTTTAGCTGGGCATTGAGTAAGTAAAGAATGGCTAGGAGATACCAAATATGCTTCCTGAGCGGCTTTTAAAATTGGTATATCAGCACTGGAATCGCCTATATAACTATAAGTTCCAAACTTGTCTTTAAGAGCATCTCGTTTATTAACTCCTATCATATTAATTTGTTCATCACTAGCGATAACTTCATCAAATATTTGTAGGTGATCGGCTACTGCGTGAGCAATTTTTTGATTGGCAGCAGTTGCTAAAACTAACTTGCGATTTTTGGACAGGTTTAAAAAATCAAGTACTTGTTCATTGTAAGGTAAGGTGGCAATATCTAAGTCAGAATATTGGGAAATTTTATATTTAAAATAAGCTTTACCTTTAAGCAACCAGATTGGCAGTAAAAAACTTAACCAAAAATTTTGTCTCAGTAAAACTAATATACTTTCCCATAAAGAATCTGTGGCGATTAAAGTGCCATCTAGGTCAACACAAAGTGGACTTAAATTAGAATTTTTCATTGTTTAATTAAGGCATTAACTAGGATTAATAACTCTTCCCATAAATAAAATACTGTTGGAAGGATTATGACGAATTAAGAAAATAAAAGGATGATCTGCACGAAACCGAGGAGTTATACCTCTAGTAGCAAATACTGCTCCAGTTGCTGCGGAAGCTTCTGTACCTTCCTCATTAACTTCTATAAAAGCTTGATGAATAACTGTAGATAGATGTAATTTTTTGGTTCCATCTATTCCAGAAAAATCAGCTTCATTATTGAAAGCATCTTTCATTCCCATTGTGGATAGAGTCTGTGATAATTCAAAATTGGCGTTAATTTTAAATTTTGGTATATAAACTTTTATCTTTTGGGAATGTAAACTTTTTAACCATTTTTTTAACCGGCTACGAAGCAATTTTTCTACCTTATCAAGATTTTGTTTTGGCAAGATAATTATCATTGAAACTTTTCCCATATAAGGCAACTCTATTATTTGAGCATAATTATTACTGGTATAAGAAAAATCACCTTTTTGCTTCATCATTGGTACTTTTATACTATTTTTAGCAGTTATCCAAAATGGAGCTGAAATAGTTTTGGTAAACTTAGTTTGCCATTGACCTTTAAAATAAATAGCATTAACTAGTACTAAACGAGTTAACTCATTAAAAATTCCCGGTTTAATCAGTTCTTTTATTGTAGTTTGTTTTTCTACTAAAGCGTTAATTTTCTGCCGTGCTTGCTTATGATCGTTTGCAAAATCAGCTTCTAGCAATTCAGTTTGATAAAATTGTTTAAGTTTTTCTTTGAAATCAGTAGTAAAATTATAACCTTGTTGACCATAAAAGGTATTAGCCATTTTTAATTTAAGGTTTGATTGTTGGTGATTAATTTGGGTGTGTAAGTGCATAAAATCTTCATGCAACTTTTGGCTAGAAAAATGTAAAACTTGAGCTATCTGCTTGGCAGTATCACCATTTGCACCAGCATAAGTCATTGCCATTGCAGTAGAAATACTATAAGGGGAAAAGAATAAATTGTTATCTGTTTTAAGCTGCTCATATAGTTCTAAAGCAAATTTATTGTTGTTATTAACTACCATTTCTACCTTATTATGTTCTGCTGCTACAGTATTAATCATCATAATAAGCCAAATAATTTGGAAAGCGTATAGTCGAGTTGGCCTTTTGGAAGTCATAATAATAATCTGTTAGTTTATGAATTCATATGAATCCAAGATTTATCTTAAGATAACCTATGTTTAAGTCCCATAAGTTTTATAGCTATTCATGCTCAACACTGATGGAATATTCAAAAACTCTCTATATTAAGTTCAACAATTAACCATTATTAATCAATGGATAACTTAACACATCAATTGTTAATTTATTGCGTTTCACAATTCAATTTGAGGAACTTAACTATACATGAATCAATCAACTAATCCTTTAAAACCAAATTGCCCACATTTTTTACCAGCCAATTTACAAGCATAAGTCAATGCTGTTGCCAATTTAGGTTGTTTACATAAACTATCAATAATTCCAGCGTTAAATGTGTCGCCTGCCCCAAGAGTATCAACAACTTGTGACGGTGGATAGGCACTACTATATGACAAATTTTCAGTAGTATCTAAAGCATAACCACCATCTACACCCCAAGCACAAACAAGATTAGCAGCAGAGAGTTTTCGTATATTCTGCAAAAATAATGCCGCATCATTAATATGATATTGGGCAAAGGTTTTTGAAAACAATAAAAAATCAACTTGGGCAAATAAACCTTCAATATAAGGGCGTGATTTTTCTACTTCTAATGATATAGGAATGTTTGGGCAAACTTGTTTTACTTTAGTGAACATTTTTGCTATTTCAATAACATTACGTCCTTCAAAATGAATCCAGTCAAAATTGGTAAGTTCAATAGTTTGAAAATCAGTGAAACTGAATTCAGGCAAATTACGATGATGGATGATAGTACGCGAACCATTGCGTTGATTTAAGGTGACATAAGAGGTAGGCACTGAACCTTCTAATTCCATTTTACAATTATCTGTATTAATGGCATAACTATTTAAATCATTTATTATTTGTTGGCCAAAAAAATCATTTTTACATACTCCACCCCAAGTACAATTATGGCCCAATTGACTTAATACCACTAATGTATTGGCAACGTTACCACCACGAACAATACGTTGATTGATAGCTCGTACTTCATCATCTTCTGCCGGATAACCGTCAACTATATTGATAATATCTAAGGCAGCGTTTCCAATTCCTAATATATTTGCCATTTTTATAACAATTTACGTTATGAATTTTGGAGTACAAGGTTCCCTTGTTTCGACTAACAAGGAGACCTTGCAACTCCTGTTACAGTTGACTTAAGAGATTTTACTATTCCAAATAATGCTTAAAACTAACCACCACCAACCGCATGAATGATCTCAACTTTATCACCAACTGCTAAAATACATTGTTCAAATTGGCTTCGAGGTACTATTTCTTGATTAATTTCCACTGCTAATCTTTTGTTCTCCAAATCTAAATCCTTTATTAAAGCAGCAACTGTTAAATCATTGGTTATTTGTTTTGGTTCACCATTTAATAAAATTTCTGGCATATTTTTTTCCTGTTGACAGTTAATTAAAACTTGGTTAGAATTTACTTTGAATGCGGGTGTAGTTCAATGGTAGAACCTCAGCTTCCCATGCTGATAGTGTGGGTTCGATTCCCATCACCCGCTTTTTGTTGTTCGGATTTTACAAGAGTCCAAATCTGGTGGCAAATCATCATTCATTTCTTTCAATGTATGACAAATTGATTGCATTTTTTGATCTATTTTATGAATATCATCCAACATATTATTAACCGCATGTTGCATTGGATCAATATCTAAATTATCATAAGGTATACCATACGCATCAAAAATCTTTTGTTCTAATGCTTGTTTACGATGCTTTTTATAATCGGTATCAACTTTAACCACTCGCCCCGGAATTCCAACTACCGTTGCTCCATCTAAAACTGGTTTAACCACAACAGCATTAGAGCCAACTCGTACTCCATTACCAATTTCAATTGGCCCCAAAATTTTTGCTCCAGCTCCAATAATAACATCATTCCCTAACGTTGGATGACGTTTACCTTTTTGCCAAGATGTACCTCCTAAAGTAACTCCGTGATACAAAGTGCAATCATCACCAATATGAGCTGTTTCTCCAATAACAACTCCCATACCGTGATCTATAAAAAAACGCCTTCCAATCGTTGCACCCGGATGAATTTCGATTCCAGTTAATAAACGTGGTATATTTGATAATAAACGTGCTAAAAATTTAAGTTTCCAACGCCATAACATGTGATTAAAACGATGAAATAATAATGCAAGTACTCCGGGATAACAAAATATTATCTCAAATATTGTGCGTGCTGCTGGATCACGTTCAAAAACGCAATTAATATCTTCTTTTAAATGTTCAAACATAATTTATTTTAAACTAAAATTCTTGGGCTAGAGAGTTGAATTATTAATTATGAATGGTTAATTATTAATTTCAACATAAACATCAAATCTATAGACATTCATTAAGATACATTCGTGTGAAACCTGCGAGGTTTTGGAAACCTCGTAGGTTTTAAGTGAAATTATTTATCTGAAAAACTATATTAGCTTAACAAAAAGACAACTCATTTGATTGGGATATTCTATATAATAGCAAAAGTTGTTAATCCCTTACAATAATTTCAAATGATAGCTTTTTAACCGGTCGGATTGCCAAAAAACAAGAAAATTGATAGCTTTTGTTTTTACATAATTTTTAGTGCTATGATCCGATAAAGATTGGTTATTTTAAGCAATTATGTTATGCTTAAATATTCATGTTTATAGCATAGAACTCTTATAAGGTGAATTCAAAATTTATCTTTAACTTATTTTATGCTATTAAATTAAAAATACAAAAATAAAATTGTTAAATTAAGGAAATAATTTATGGCAACCGGTAAAGAAATCCGTACTAAAATTTCAAGTATTAAAAGCACTCAAAAGATAACTAGAGCAATGGAAATGGTTGCCGCAAGTAAGATGCGTAAAGCACAGGACAGAATGCGTAAATCACGACCTTATGCTGATAAAATGCGTGAGGTAATTGGCCATTTAGCACACGCCCATCCTGAATATAAACATCGTTATATGATAAACCGTGAGGTTAAACGGATTGGTGTTATTATAGTTTCTTCAGATCGAGGTCTATGTGGTGGTTTAAATAATAATTTATTTAGATCTGCTGTTACTTCTTTTAAAGATTGGGATGGAACTGATATCGCTATTGATATGTGTACTATTGGCACAAAAGCTAGTGGTTTTTTTAGACGGTTTGGTGGCAATATAATAGCACAATCTGAGCATTTAGGTGATTCGCCAACTTTGGAAAGCCTTATTGGGGCTGTTAAAGTTATGTTAGATGCTTTTGACGAAGGTAAAATTGACCAACTTTTTGTTACATATAATCATTTTGTGAATACAATGACACAAAAACCTATTATGCGTCAATTGTTACCAATATCTGCTGATGTAGAAGATGAACAACTTCAACACCATTGGGATTATATCTATGAACCAGAATCAAAAGAGGTTTTAGATGCTTTGTTGACTCGTTATATTGAATCACTTGTTTATCAAAGTGTGGTTGAAAATGTTGCCTGTGAGCAAGCAGCTCGTATGGTAGCGATGAAAAGTGCTTCTGATAATGCTGGTGATCTAATTGATGAATTGCAATTGGCTTATAATAAAGCTCGTCAAGCAGCGATTACTCAGGAATTATCAGAAATTGTTGCTGGGGCAGCAGCTATTTAGGAATAGTTCTTAAATTATAAATTTTTTTTAAAATGCTGGGTTTCATTCTATTTAACCCAGCTTGTATTATTTGCTATTATAATCATTATATGTAGGCACACAAAAGTCTTTTAATATTTCATCTTTTATTAAAGTTATTATTATCAACAAATTAATAAAATAAAAAAGTTAAGATACTTTTGTTTAACTACATACCGCTCATCATTTTATACTGCTCTTAAAATCAAATCTGCTTATAAATATAGGACTTACGCATTGACAAAAGCTAAAAAATATTAATTTTTATAAATTATATAGTTATAACGTATTATTGTTCCCAAACAAGAGTTTGGGAAGATATTTCGATATTTAAACGATTTCATTAAATCGTTTGTCTTGTCAATGCGTAAGTCCTATTTCCATAAATTGGGATCTTTGTACAGGACAAAGTTAAGTAACTAGTTGATTTTGGTTGAAAAAGCATAGAGTATGTAAAAACAGTTCTTTAGAAGAATCCAGATTGAATAAAATCTTACGCAAATAATCTAATCCATATCGAA
>JAUCGL010000131.1 GCA_030378105.1 Candidatus Halobeggiatoa sp. HSG11
TGAAGATAGAAAATTTGATAAAGTTGTTAATAATGGGTCAAGGATTTTCATTTTTTATTTATGTCTGTTTTAGGTTGTTAATTAAACCTATTATGCTCTTTTTTTATACTTTTGTCAGGCTGTCAGGATTTTACTCATTTAACTCATGCTTTACAAGTGCTGTGAGATATGGAGAGGCGAAGCCAAAGTCGAGTGGTCTGCAACTAGGTAAGAGTTCTTAATTCTACTTTGTCACCTAACCCATCCAATAAACTTACGGAACTAATTTTCTTTAATTCTTTGAGCGGACTCAATACTAGATTGACGTTTCTTATGACGAACATCCATCTGTCGCATAACCTCATCTGTGGTTACATCACGTCTGGGCAAAAAATGACTCAGCAAAATGCGAATATCTGAGCAGTAATGGTTTTTCCACTTTATATTGTTGACGTTCTTCCAACAAGCATGACTATCAAACTCAATGCCATATGATGATGAAATCCACTTTTCGTACTTGATAATCAGATAATCCACAAGATTGTTTACCATTTTTTATCGAATCTTCAACCCAATAGCGTTGTCCTTGCATGAAGGCAAGTCATTCTTGAGATGTTTCTTTAGCAGCATTGCTATAAACTGTATTTTATTGTTTTTGGAGAGTTTATTTCTCGTTTTGAGATGATTGTGAAATTTTAACTTTTAAACCATCCATCGCATTTGGCAATTGAGTTATTATCACTTGATCTCCATAATTTAATTCAGGACTACGTACTAAAATTCGTGATTTTCCAGTTACAGTTGTTTGCTCACCAATCCTTTCTATCTTCAAGCCTTGCATACGTCCATCAATAAATTTATAAATACGATCTATGCCATAAACTGCTTCATAAGGTAAAGCCACTATATTAGCTTGCTCAGGTAAAGTTAAAAATAAAGTTAAAAATTGACCTAAACGCAAATTCATTTTTTGATCGAGCTTAAATAATCCATCTATACCACCACTATTTTGATTAATTTGACCGGAAATTCGCTCCAGTTTTAATGTTAAAGATTGGTTATTTATTTGAGTGGTTGCTAATAGATTAGAAGAAGTCATAACTGTATTTTGATAACGAGTGGGAATTTGAGCTCGCACTTCTAAAGCAGAATTATCATACATAGATAATAACATGTCTCCATTTCGTACTCGGTCTCCAATGGCGACATTAACCTTAGCAACGATTCCAGCAAACGGAGCAACTATTTTAGTACGAGCCAATTCTAACTTAGCAATATCACGTAAGGCTCTAACTCGTGAATGTTTGGCTTGTAATTGAATTAAACGAGCTTTATGGTTTTTTATTTCCAAACTACGTTGAGTTATAGTCAACATTTGTCGTTCCACTGATTGTTGAGCTTCATCTAGTGCTGATTGAGAACTAACTTTTTGCTTTTTTAATTTTTGCAATCGTCCTAAGGATTTTTTTGTCAATGCCAATAAAGATTCTTCATATTTTATAATAGTTAAATTGTTGGTATGCCGTTGTTTTTCTAAAGCAATTTGAGCCTCAATATCTTTAACATCAGCATTACGTTGTTTAAGTTTTAAAATACTATCTTTATTTTCCAAACGGATTAACACAGCATCTTTTTGAACTTTTTCTCCTTCCAGAATTTCGACTTGTAAAACCTGAGCATTTATATTTGGAGAACGTAGGGTAGCAGTTTTAGGAGATTCAACTTTGCCATATAGAGTCACAGTTGGTGACAAAGTAGTTGGTATAATTGATGTAGCAGAGACGATCCAAGTTGGTTCGGTGATTTTAACTTCTTTAGTTTTGGACTTTGTTTGTAGCATGTGTTTAAAGCCAAAGAAACCAGTTGCTAAAATTAATATAGGTAAAATTATAGATAAAGTTTTTTTCATAAGTATTATTTTAATAATTGATGGTTGATGCAGAGAGCATTTTAATTAATTTGCATTCCATAGGTTTCACCTACGGCTATTTAAGTGTAAACCCTGTTGGGGTTGTTCAAATTCTGAAAGGATTGAATGTGAATAATCACCAATTAAATCGGTGGAATATAAAAGCTTTCTGCGTAACCTTAAGTTAATAATTGTTTTTTAGTTCTATAGACTTCATAAAAATACATTCGTATTAAACCTGCGAGGTTTTGGAAACCTCGTAGGTTTTAAGTTTCGTGTGAAACCTCGTAGGTTTTAAGTGAAATTATTTAACCTTCATTCCCGGTTCAGCTCCATCATCTGGATTCAAAATCCACAAATCTTTTTTACCCGGTCCAGCAGCTAACACCATTCCTTCCGATAATCCAAATCGCATTTTACGTGGAGCAAGATTCGCCACCATAACTGTCAAACGACCAGTCAATTGCTCTGGTTGATAAGCCTCTTTTATTCCAGCAAATACAGTACGATGCTTATCCTCACCAATATCCAAAGTCAATTTTAATAGTTTCTTAGCTTCCTCAACATGTTCAGCTTTGACAATCTTAGCAATTCGTAAATCGACTTTAGCAAAATCATCGTAACTAATGGTATCAGCAATATTTTCGACTGGCTTTTCAACTGGAGTAGCTACCAAAGTTTCTTTCGAGGCATCTATCATGGCATCAATCTGTTTTTGCTCCACTCGCTTCAGCAAAGGTTTAAATTTATTGATTTTATGGCCAATTAAAGCTTCTGGTTGCCAAGTTATAGGAGTATTTAAAAATTTCCCTACTTCCTCTGTTAAAATTGGCAAAATTGGAGCTAAATATCCCATCAAAACTCGAAACAAATTCAAGCCTTGACTGCAAACTGCATGTAATTCTGCTTCACTGCCTTCTTGCTTAACCAATATCCAAGGTTTATGTTCGTCAATATACTGATTAGCTCGATCCGCCAAAGCCATAGTTTCTCGCACTGCTCTATTATAATCACGGTTCTCATAAGCATCAGCAATACTATTGCCAGCAGCTATAAATTGTTGATATAACTCTTTATCTGCTAATTCAGCCGCCAATTGTCCGTCAAACCGTTTAGTTATAAAACCAGCACAACGACTCGCAATATTAACAAATTTACCAACTAAATCAGCATTAACTCTCTGTAAAAAATCCTCCAAATTCAAATCAACATCTTCCACTCCATTACTCAATTTAGCAGCAAAATAATAGCGTAAATAAGTTGGATTCAAATGATTCAAATAGGTACGAGCATTGATAAAAGTGCCACGAGTTTTGGACATTTTTTGCCCATCAACTTTTAAAAAACCATGCACAAATACTGAAGTTGGAGTTCTTAATCCGGCTCCAGACAACATAGCTGGCCAGAACAAACAATGGAAATAAGTTATATCTTTACCAATAAAATGATATACTTCTGCCTGACTATCAGCAGCCCAAAAGTCATCAAAATTCATATTTTTGTTATCGCATAGATTTTTGAAGCTGGCCATGTAACCGATAGGAGCATCCAACCACACGTAAAAATACTTGCCCGGTTCATCGGGAATCTCGAAGCCGAAATATGGAGCATCCCGAGAAATATCCCAAGCTTGCAGACCTGATTCCAACCATTCACTTAGTTTATTTAATACTGCTGGCTGTAAAATTTTAGTCCATTCTTGCAACATTTCGGTAAAATTTGCTAAATTAACAAATAGATGCTCAGAATCTTTTTCAACTGGAGTTGTACCAGAAACGGCAGAAATAGGATTTTTTAGTTCAGTTGGATTATAGGTTTTGCTACATTCTTCACAGCTATCACCATATTGGTCTTTGGCTCCACAATGCGGACATTCTCCCCGAATAAATCTATCTGGAAGAAACATTTCTTTAGCTGGATCATAAAATTGTCGAACTGTACGTCGTTCAATATGACCACCGGCCGCTAAATTTTTATAAATAAAATTGGCAAAATATTGATTTTCCTTGCTATGAGTTGAATAATAATTATCGAATTCAATTGCAAAATCAGCGAAATCCTGTTGATGTTCGGTATTAACTCGACTGATTAATTCTTCTGGAGTTATATTTTCTTTCTCAGCTCGCAACATGATTGGAGTACCATGAGCGTCATCGGCACAAACATAATAACATTCATGGCCACGCTGTTTTTGGAAACGAACCCAGATATCTGTTTGAATATATTCGACTAAATGGCCTATATGAATTGAGCCATTAGCATAAGGTAAAGCACTAGTAACTAAAATTTTTCTTGGCATGGTTAAATTTTGGAATTTTATTAAGATGTGAAATTATTTTATCTAAAACTATTATAAACTAATTATATCATTTATAATTTTAAAACATGTTCTTTATTTAACGTAGGGGCAATCCTTTATGGTTGCTCTTAACGTAAATGGCAGTGAACCAAGAGGTTGGGAATTCATTCTGGGATGCTCTGCATTTCGCAACGCAGAGTATTGCTTAAAAACATTTCCAACGAAGACGTTGGAAACAAGAAAGCACGTCTTAACGGTTAATTGATATGTTTACCTTCGTTCAGCACGTCCAACACTTGCTTAAATATATTCCATAATTTGGAATTATTCCACCACATGGATAATTTGTCTATACTATAGAAAATACTTATGTTAAAACTAAGTTCGGAATCTATATTAATTCTAGTAAGTTCATCGTGAGATTTGTGGTTGGCATGTATTATGTGTAAAATTAAATTTTTACCAGAAATTTTGTTCCAATTGGTAAGGAAATTTTGCAACTCAGGATTTTTAGGATTAAAGAATTAACAGGATAAAACTCAATAATCTTATAAAGTTATTCTGAAAATCCTGATTCTGACAAAAAAATGTCCTGCACAAAGATAAAACCAGTATAAGAAATTAATGGAGATACAAATGAAACAGTCACTGATTATTAATAAATCTATAAAATATGTTAAGTGTTTGGTGTTTTTGCTGATGTTTGGTTATACGGCAGCTTATGGAGCAACGGATTGTACTGCACCAGCTCAGACGGAGATTCCACAGGTACAGTGCGAGGCTTTAGTGGCTTTGTATAATAGTATGTCTGGGGCTAATTGGACTGATAATACTGATTGGAATATAACTAATACACCTTGTAGTTGGGATAGGGTGACTTGCAGTGGTTCAAATGTTACAGACCTTAATTTAAGTACCAATCAACTAAATGGTTCAATTCCACCAGAAATTGGCAATTTAACTAGTTTAACTTCTCTTGATTTAATAGGTACTCAACTAAGTGGTTCGATTCCAACCGAGATTGGCAATTTAACTAGTGTAGCGTTAACTTTGTTTTGATGAAAATAGTATTTTGTAACTTACTGAAAATAAAATAATTTATAAAATTGCTATTCATCAATCTAATAATGTCGCAGCACTAGTTTAACTTCTCTTTCTTTAAGCTATAATGAACTAAGTGGTTCGATTCCAACCGAAATTGGCAATTTAACTAGTTTAACTTTTCTTGTTTTAACCAATAATGAACTAAGTGGTTCGATTCCAACCGAGATTGGCAATTTAACTAGTTTAAGTTATCTTTATTTATACGACAATCAACTAAGTGGTTCAATCCCAACCGAAATTGGAAATTTAACTAATTTAGATAGCCTTTGGTTAGATTACAATCAACTTAGCGGTTCGATTCCAACTACAATTGGCAATTTAACTAGTTTAGATTATCTTGTTTTAGGTATGAATCAACTAAGCGGTTCGATTCCAACTGAAATTAGCAATTTAACCTTTGGTTCTGATTTTTTATATTTAGAAAACAATTGTTTAACAACTACCGACCCCACAGTTATAAATTTTTTAGATTTAAATATGGACCCTGATTGGACTGGTATTGTAGAAAACCAACAATGTCAAGCTAACATAATTGATATAACAGCCACCACAGCTAATGGTACTTACATGAGCGGTAATACCATTAATATAACTATTCAATTTGACAAAATTGTTAATGTAACTGGCACACCTCAATTAACCTTAGAAACAGGAACAATTGATGCGGTGGTTGATTATAGTAGTGGTTCTGGCACTGATACTTTAACTTTCACTTATACTGTGGCTAGTGGAGATATAAGTTCTGATTTAGATTATGCAAACACCACAGCCCTGTCTTTAAACAGTGGAACTATCCAAGATGGTGCTACTAATGATGCAGTTTTAACCTTACCAACTCCCGGAACTGCTGGTTCTTTGGGAGTTAATAAAGCCATAATAGTAGACAGTATTGCTGCAACTATAATTGATATAACAGCCACCACAGCTAATGGTACTTACATAAGCGGCAATACCATTAATATAACTATCCAATTTGACAAAGTTGTTAATGTAACTGGAACACCTCAATTAACCTTAGAAACAGGAACAACTGATGCGGTGGTTGATTATAGTAGCGGTTCTGGAACTGATACTTTAACTTTCACTTATACTGTGGCTAGTGGAGATATAAGTTCTGATTTAGATTATGTTAGTACTACTGCTTTGTCTTTAAACAGTGGAACTATCCAAGACAATGCCACTAATGATGCAGTTTTAACCTTGCCAACTCCCGGAACTGCTGGTTCTTTGGGAGTTAATAAAGATTTGATAATTGGAAACCCAGTTCCCGATGACCCAACCAATTTAACTGGCACAGCCATCTCTGATACCCAAATAAATTTGTCTTGGACAGATAATAGCGACAATGAAACTGGTTTTAAAATAGAACGCAACGGCAGTTTAATCGCAACAACTTCTGCCAATAGCACCAACTACAGTGATAACAATCTTATTTGTGAAACTAACTACAACTATTCCGTTACAGCAACCAACGACAACGGAGATTCCAGTGCCGTTTCAACAACAGCAACAACTTTAGAATGTCTAATAACTGTTTATTATAAATTAACCATAAATAAAACTGGTAATGGCAATATAGTTCCGGTTGAATATGGCATTGACTGTGGTGATATTTGTGAATATGAATACCAAGACCAAACCGAACTTTCCTTAATTGCAATCCCAGATAATGGTTGGATATTCACTGGTTGGGGCGGAGATTGTGATAGCAATGGTGAAATAAATATTAATGCAGAAAAAACCTGTAATGCTACTTTCGTACAACCAAAAATAGAAATATCAACCACAACAATCAACCTAACAGAAGGTATTTCCAGTGATGGCTATAGCTTATGGCTTAATCTACCACCAACAGAACCAGTTACTATAACATTAGTCGGAGACGATGACTTAATTTTACAACCAAGCTTATTAACCTTTGATAGTACTAATTGGAACATTCCGCAAACAGTACAAATAACTGATATAAACGATGATTTTGCAGAAGGTTTGCATAACCATACCATCTCTCATACGATAACCACTGATGATGAGAATTTTAATGGACTAACGATAGCAGATATAACAGTTCAAATAACAGATGATGATGGTGCTGGAGTCCATATATCAACTTATGATATAACAGTTAATGAAGGTAACACTAATAACAGTTACAATATAACCTTAACTAGTCAACCAACAAATGATGTAACCGTTGTTTTAACCACTAGTTCAAATGCTTATATTAACCAAACTACGTTAGTTTTCAGCGTGGAAAATTGGAATATACCACAAGATATAATAGTATCTGTAGATGACGATAAGCTTGCTGAAGGCAAACATCAACATGAACCTATCCATCATCAAATAACTAGTGAAGATTCTAGCTATAATAATTTAGCGACTAACGATGTAACAGTGCATGTCATTGATAATGATATAGGTGGTATTTCACTGTCTAGCAATGTCTTAAACCTTAACGAAGGTGATGTTATTGATTTAAAAATAGTTTTAAATTCTGCTCCAAATAACTTAGTTACCATTAATTTAACCCCAGAAAGTGGTATTACTGTATCCCCAGCAACACTTAGTTTTGGTGTTAATAATTGGGATATAGCACAAACAGTAACTGTGATAGCAATAGATGATAAGCTAATCACTAATGAAATTCGTACAATTCTTGTTAATTCAACCAGTTCTGATATTAATTACAATGCTATTGAAGTAGAAAATATAACTGTCAAAGGAAATGATAATGATAAACCAACTATACAGCTTTCTACTAATCAAGTTACAGTACTTGAAGAAGGAATTGGTGATAGTTATACATTAATATTGACATTTGCACCAACTCATCCAGTAACAGTTACTTTGACAACTAGTGAACATACTCAAGTTTCTCCAAATACAGTAGTATTTACATTAAATAATTGGGATGTTAAACAAACTATTGAGGTTATAGCTATAAATGATGATTTGGTAGAAGAAGACACTCATATTAATACTATCACTCATAAAGTTACCAGTGATGATACTAATTATAATAACTTACTAATTTCTAACGTTACAGTTAATATTGTAGATTCAGTGAATAAACTGGATTTAGGAGAGATTGTTGATGAAGAGATTTTAGAAATTTTACCGGAAATAATAGAAAATTTACCCGAAGGGATTACCATAAATGAAATAACACTTGAAGAACCAGAAGTAGTGAATACAACTGGTTTACCAAGTAATTGCAATGTTCGGGATGATAGTATTATCATAAGTGCCGTTTGTGACGTAGAACAACAAATTTTCCCAGAAAAAGTGGAAATAATAAATGATATTTCTAGTATTTCCAATGCCATATTTGAAGATGATGTCAAAAATGCTGGCTTGATTGCCAATTCAACCATAGAAGAAGATGCTACTTTAACTGGTGGTTCTTTAAGTGGCACAATAAATAATGAAGGCAATATAGAAGACATCAAATTTGTCGGATCTGAATTAAGCGGTGGAACATTGTCTGGTCATATCGTTAATGAAAGCCAAGTTGGCGGAGTTATTAAGGATGTATATTTATCAATTGATACCGTCCTGCAAAATGGTAAAACTTCTGGCAGAATAACTGGAGAAATAACTGAAATAACTAGTGAAATTCCAGTGATAACCGGAGTTAAAATAATGCCCGGCACACATTTATCTCATTTACATCTAAGTCCAACAGTTAAATTAGGCAAAAATGTTATATTGGGTGAAGGAGTTACCAAGGCCACTGAACCATATACACCACAAGATTTTGGCCTAGATACAGATGATATTTCTAAGTTAGATAATGACTCATTTTCTTATTTAGAACCAGAAGCTTTAGCTACTTTTTCTGCTGAAGATGTAGCAACTATTCCACCAAAATCTATGAATGCTATGCGAGCAAATCAAATAGCTACAATGAATAGTCTTGATGGCGTTACCAAAGAGCAATTTACAGAAATTCCAACAGAAGCTTTACAAGGTCTTACCAGCGATAATATGGGGGATTTTTCGATTGAAGTTGTGAATGAATTAACCCCAGAACATGTGGATGCTCTTAATCCTAAATCTTTTCAAGAAATGCCAGATGAAAATATTTCAAAGATATTGATCAACTGTGATGCTGAAAAAATAACTCCTAAGCAGATGGAAAGAGTTGTGCCTAAAGATTGGCAAGTGGATATGAAAACCGGAGATTTAACACCACCTACAGGAGCTAAATTAACTCCACCATTGTTGCCGGAAAAATCTTTGGAAAACCTCTCGTTACCTGAAATAGCAGACCTCAATGCTGGTATTGGTATATGTGGTATTGGAGATAGCATAAAAGATGAGATGGAAGCTTCTCTTGAGGAACAAGAATTACCCAATATTGCATTGTCTCAAGATAATAATAGAATTTTAACTGTGAATGATACTACGGATAATTCAGATGAAGCAAAATATGCTTTTATCCCTGATGCAGACAGTGTTATTCAGGTGGATGTTAATGAACTTGATACCAGCTTAAATAACTCTACTGACTTAACATTTGGAACTGGAGGATTTCGTAATATAACCACATTAGAAGGTCAACAGTATAAATTAGTTCCTGCTCCTAAAGACCCAATTGCCTTGGCAGAAACAACTGACAGTGAAGTAATAGTTGGGAAACGTGGCGATGTTATGATGAAACATTCCAATCGAACTCGCAGTACTGAGGTTTATGAAATAGCAATATTTGACCCATTTGTAGAAGATTTTGCTCCGGATAATTTATGTATAGAAATCTTTCCCGGTGAGTTAGAATGTGATGGCGATTTGCGTAGACGTTCTTCTCGTGCTAAAACAAGGAAAATTCAATATCCAGATGGTACTGCTCAAACAATTCGGCCAACAGTTTTATCTCCAGATGTGTTTATTGAAGAAGCTCTCAAATTTGAAGGAGTTGAGCAGGTTGTTTATAAAGCTGATGGAACTTTTGCAGTTTTATATCAAGGCAAATCATATTTTGTGCATCCTAACTTTACTGTGCAAAATGAACGGATTTCTGAACCAGTTGAACCAAGTATTGTGTCTAATAGTGACGGGAGTATCAGATATAGTATTGCTATTGAAACAGAAACTAACACTCGCAGTACTGAAGTTTATGAAATGTTATTTTTTGATCTGTTTTTAGAAGCCGCTCCTGATGACCTGTGTATTGAAATAATTCAAGGTGAATTGGAGTGTGATTTTTAGTTTGATTTGCGAAAAAATCCAAATATTCTAGTCATTATCTTGTCGTAGGGGCAATCCTTTATGGTTGCCCTTAATAGTAAATGGTAATACCCCCTACAAGAAAGCCATATATTTAATTTCGGATTTAATTGAATCCTCTCATTCCTTAAAAGGCGATTATTATTTTAAACCTGTTGGTTATCATTTAATTTATGTACAGCATCTTCAAATACTTGGCCACGATGTTCATAATTATTAAACATATCAAAACTTGCACAGGCTGGTGATAATAATACTGCGTCACCTGAATTAGCTAAAGTTGCAGCTTTTTGTACCGCAGTTTCTAAACTAGAAGCATAATAGGTTGGTACAGATAGAACTTGTGCTAATAATGGTGCATCTTGACCTATTAATACCACAGCATGACAGTATTTTTTCACTGTGTCCTGCAACGGAGAAAAATCAGCCCCTTTACCATCTCCTCCAGCAATCAAAATTGATTTCCTTGCTAATCCCTGAATAGCTGCAATCGTTGCCCCAACATTAGTACCTTTGGAATCATTAAAAAAATCAACTCCATGTTTATTAGCAACCCAAGCACAACGATGTGGTAAACCTTTAAAAGTTTTAAGTGCCTCCAACATTGCAGTTAAAGGTAAACCAACAGCATGTCCTAATGCGAGTGCCGCCAAAGCGTTAGCTTGCATAATGCTTCCTTGTAAATACATTTCTGTCACTGGAAGCAAAGGAATTAATTTATCATTTTTCATTTTAGCCAGATGCAATTCATTGTTTTTATTACATATTCTGAAATCACCTTTATCAGTTTGTAAACTAAAGCTTAAATGTAAGTTTTTGATAGCATAAGGGTCGTCAGCATTTATAATAAACTTGCCATCACCTTGATAAATCGAATGTTTAGTTGTCACATATTCGGATAGACTTGCATAACGATCCATGTGATCGGCACTTATATTTAATACCACAGCAGCAGCCGGATTCAATGAATAAGTGGTTTCTAATTGAAAACTAGACAGTTCCAATATATATAAATCGGGAGCCGGAGTACATAATAACTCAATAGCTGGAGTTCCTAAATTACCTCCGACTTGAGCTTTCCAGCCGGCTTTTTGAGCCATTTCACCTAACAAGGTAGTAACAGTACTCTTACCGTTAGAGCCAGTTATAGCAACCACTGGAGCATTGACATAATTAGCAAATAACTCAATCTCACTTATGATTGGGATTCCTATTTCTTGTGCTTTTGCGAGAGCTGGTTGTTGTTTTGATAGGCCCGGACTTATGATTATTTTGCTGGCTTGAGATAATATTTCACTATCAAATTTACCAGTTATATATTGTATTGTTGGGAATTTTTGTTGTAATATAGACAAACCGGGTGGAGAATCACGGTTATCCATAATAATGATTGGAATATCTTGATTAATCAAAAAATTAGCACAAGCAAGACCAGTCTTACCCATGCCCATTATAACTACTGGTTTAGATGTTGATTGCATTTATATATTTAAGTAACGTACATGAATTCTTATGATGGATTTTGGGCTTGATTACGTAAAGTATGATCCATTAATACCAAAGCCAACATTGCTTCCGCTATTGGAGTTGCACGAATTCCAACGCATGGATCGTGACGACCAGTCGTGATAACTTCAGTTGGTTGATTATTAATATCAATACTGCGTCCCGGCAAACGTAAACTTGAAGTTGGTTTTAAGGCAATGCTGACCACAATATCTTGCCCAGAAGAAATACCACCCAAAATGCCACCAGCATGATTACTTTCAAAACCCTGTGGAGTCATTTCATCTCGATGCTCAGTACCTTTCTGTTCAACGCTGGCAAAACCATCCCCTATTTCAACCCCTTTCACCGCATTAATACTCATCATTGCATGGGCAATTTCTGCATCAAGTCGGTCAAAAATAGGTTCACCTAAACCAGTCGGTACGTTACTAGCAATCACTGTGACTCTTGCTCCGATAGAATTGCCTTCTTTACGCAAATCATCCATGTAGTTTTCTAATTTAGGAATCAAATCAACATCAGGACAGAAAAAAGCATTGTTATTAACTTCTTGCCAGTCAAAATTAACTGCTTTTAAAGAGCCTAGTTGAGCTAAATAACCACGTATTTTTATTCCATAATGTTCTTGCAAATATTTTTTAGCAATGCCACCAGCCGCAACTCTAATTGCTGTCTCTCTTGCCGAAGAACGTCCGCCACCACGATAGTCACGAATACCATATTTTTTGTGGTAAGTGTAATCAGCATGGCCGGGTCGAAATTGGGTTTTAATATCACCATAATCTTTAGAACGGTGATCGGTATTAGCTATCAATAATCCAATTGGACAACCAGTTGTTTTACCTTCAAATATTCCAGATAAAATCTGTACTTTATCATCTTCACGCCGTTGGGTGGTATGGCGAGAGGTTCCCGGTTTACGGCGATCTAAATCAACTTGCAAGTCTTCTGGAGTCAAATCTAATCCGGGCGGACAGCCATCAACAATCCCGCCAATGGATGGCCCATGACTCTCTCCAAATGTGGTTACGGTAAAACTTTTTCCAAATGTATTTCCAGACATATTTGTGTTATTAGAGGATTTAAAAAATTGGGTAATTCCAAAAAACCTACTAGGTTTCAAATATCTAGTAGGTTTAACACTACATATTGCAGAACTACCAAAAATTGCTATAATTTTATCGTGAATAATACCAAGCGTATGAATTGGAGTCACCAAAAATCAAATAAGTTGGATTAACGAAAGCTTGTTTTCCGTTCCATTTTCGCCAACGACTTATATGTGTATGAGTCTTGAGATGGGATGGCACGTTACCAGTTCTACCCATATATCCAACTAAATCCCCAGTATTAACCCATGCTCCATTCCTCACTGCTACTCGGCTTAAATGTGCATGATCTGTACGATAACCATTGCTATCTATTATTCTAACATAGATGCCTAATTTACCATTGGTTCCGGTCGGTGATACTTCTACAATTCCAGGTGCAACCGCATATACATTATCTCCAAAATTCCCAGCTACATCAACACCATTATGTTTTTTTGGATAACCATACCTTGAGCGTCTGGTCATACCATATTTACCATAATCAGCATTTTTTGCTATTGTAATAATACCTTTTTGTTGATAATAACGTTGAAATTTAAATGCAGTAGAAGCTGGTCTTAATCTATATGTTGACGCAACTCTTCTTCTTGGTTTAAATTTAGGCAAATTATTGACTAATTTTTTACCTGAAACGGCTGATTTGAACTGTACTTGAAAATAACGTGGTGGGATGTATTTCCGTATTGATTTAGGTCGTTTTTGTACTGCAACAGTCTGAGCATATTTAGGAATATGATCTTTTGCAGGTTTAAAATATGTTTTATTAGAAACAACTCCTAGTGATTGGTCAGTTTGTATCTTTGTGTATAAAAGTGGTCCAAGTTCACTTTCAATTGGAACAGAACCAACATCGTTCGCTGGAACAACTGCTGTTGTTGAGCATCCAGCAATGCCAACAATAAATACAAATATACTTAATTTTTTAACAAATTCAGTTATATTACGGTATTGGTTATACACTATAACAT
>JAUCGL010000132.1 GCA_030378105.1 Candidatus Halobeggiatoa sp. HSG11
TTATTATTGTTCCCAAACTCCTGTTCTCATTGTTATACACAAGTATTTAAGTATTTGAAATGAAAATATATTATGTAGGGTGGGTAGTAACGAAGTGGAAACCCACCGAACCTTCAAAATGGTGGATTTCTACATTTGTTGCTTGAGACTTATGTATAACGATGAGAACTCTTGTTTGGGAACGCACTGCCAAGAAGCTCCGCTTCGTCGTTAATAATGATATATCTTACCTCAATTCAAAGCAGAGCTATAAACGGCATTGTGTTCCCAAACAGGAGTTTGGGAATAATAATAAGTTATAACTATATAATTTACAAAAAAATTAATATTTTTTAGCTTTTGTCAATGCGTAAGTCCTAAACTCCAATTAAAATAAAGGAGTTAAGCCATGAAAAAACCAAAAGCCATATATTACGGCAAAATTGAACTTATCCCGGGCATTATTTGTGATGGGTATGTGTTAGATGATAATACTGCGGTTATGAGTGAAAATGGAGTTGCTGGTCCTTTTGGAATGCAGCGTCCTCCTCTCAGATGCATTGTACCTAAATCAATAAAAGGATAGTTCTCCAGAAAGTAGTGGCGACCCCAAAAAACATGTTAAGTATCAAATATATAGTAGATTTAACACTACATAGTTAGAGAACTACCATGTACTATCATATCTTCTGCAACTTGGCCTATTATGTCCCATACACAAGTTTTAATTTCTTAAGTTAATACTTTATAACGATATTTTGTTATCCAAACTATATGGTAATTGCGTTCCGTTCACATCCTGAAATCTTTGCGAAACTTCTCAAATATAGCTCTTTATGGCAAGGAAAGATGTCCTTAAGTATCAGTTTACAATATATGGTTCAATAAGTTTACGAATCTTAATTATTTGCATATTTTTAGCTAATTGTTGTACTTTATCAGCAAAAGGTTTCAAATCCTCATTTCCTTCAAATTGACGAACATATTTTTGAATTCCATTAATATTGCCATCCTTGCATAAAATAAACAATTCATTTATCTGTTTAGTAGGTGGGAACAAAAAATTATTAACTTCATTATCTGGATGTTTATGTTTCCAAGTTAATGCCAAATGTTTTTCTAATTTAGCAAATAATTCCTTATCAAAAAAAGGCTTAATGAGCAAATCATCATAGTCAGAATCGGTTTTATTTTCTAATACCGAAGTTACAATTATCACAGTTTTGGTAAGTTTGGTCTTGATTGTACTTATTGCCTCTGAAATCATTGGCATAATTACTAAATCTGGATTATTTTGTAAAGCTTTGTCTATACAATCTTGTTTATCAACAGCTTCAATAACGTTAAAACCTAATGGTTGTAACAGTTTAACTATTAATTTGGCTATATCATTGTCAAATACCAAAATAGTATTTGGTTGACCTTCATATCCACAAAGTAATAATTTTTTTTGTACTAAAACAGCAGGTAATTCGAATATAGTACTGAATATAGTTCCTTCTTCAACTGTACTTTCAACATATAATTTACCTTCCATCATCTCAACTAAAGTTTTAGTTATAGACAATCCTAAACCGGGTCCTTCTGGTTTGTAAAATACATCTCCTAACTGTTCAAAAGGCAAAAATATTTTATTTATTTCATCAGCAGCAATTCCAATACCAGTATCTTTAACTTGCAAACGAACTTTATTATTCCAATATTCTATTTTAACATCAACACTTCCTTGATTAGTAAATTTAACAGCATTACCAACCAAATTAATAATTATCTGACGTAATCTTTTTTCATCTCCGTGAACTGCATAAGGAAATTCCCCAACCTTTTGATAATTAAAAATAAGTTTTTTTTGTAAAGCTTGGATTTGGAATATTCCAAGGACATTATCTAATAAATTGCTTAAATCAAAATCGTTTGAATGTAACTCCATCCGTCCAGTTTCAATTCTAGATAGTTCTAAAATATCATTGATCAAAGTTAACAAATATTGACCACTTTGATGGATAATTTCTATACCTTGTTGTTGTTCTTCATTTAAAGATTTATCAAACTGAAAAAGTTGCGTATAACCTAAAATTCCATTTAAAGGAGTACGTAATTCATGACTCATATTAGTTAAAAAAACATTTTTAGCTTTATTTGCGACATCTGCTGCTATTTTTGCAGCCTCCATTTGTTTCATCAAAATACGAGTTTGTAAATGGTTATAAATTCTTATACATACTTCTTCATAGCGAAATGGCTTGTAAATATAATCAACCGCCCCAATTTCAAAACCTTCTTTAATATCTTCAGGTTGATTTTTAGCAGTTAGAAAAATTATGGGAATATCTTTAGTTGTTTCATTTTGCTTTAAATTGCGACAAGTTTCAAAACCATTCATACCCGGCATCATAACATCAAGTAGAATCAGATCAGGCAATGCTAAGTTAGCTATTCTGATAGCTCTTTCACCATTATTAGCAAAAAAAAGTTCGTACCCTTCATTAACTAAAACTTTTCTTAACACATCAATATTGGCTGGTGTATCATCTACCATTAACACTTTAGAATTTTTTAAATTTATATCATCTCTTAACATGAGCAATCTCGTATTAAAATAATTTTGGTATTTTTCATATTTTAGTTTTGGATATTTTTAATTTTCTGGTTTAACAGTTTCACAATCAAGTTAAGAACGATTTTTGTTATTCTAACTAGAGTAATTAAAAGTAGCCACCTAATTGAATAAGAATTATCTCATTTAAATTGACATCCTGCAAGAATAATGTTGCATTAGGTTATTTTATTTAGCTCTCTGGCAATTTACTTGATTCATAATATATTGATTACAATACATATATTTTTAGCTCTGAAATATCCAAAAATGGTAGTCCTAAATAAAGTAGTTCACTATTTCTTTCAAATAAGAGTTCTCAGAAAGCCAAATAATAATTGGTAAGTTTCATGTTGACAAACTATATAGAAAATGGTTTGATACATTGAATCTGTTGGCAGAATTCCGTTCACAATATTAGTTCCATGTTCAAAATTTGAAATTATTCATCAATCCGGGCATAATGGTAGAGATTTCATATTTCAACAGACAATAATGCTGTCTCATAGGTGTTCGGGATAATTTATAACTAATTGATATTTATATTTAATTGTGAATGGTTAGCTGTGAATAATTAATTGTTAATGAAAGTCAAAATCATTAATAATTAACCATTTTTCATTACCAATTCACAATTAAATAATACATTTCTGGTAAATCCCGAACACCTATGAATGCTGTCTGAATTAGAATCAAAAAAAATTCAAAATTAAAAAGCATAAACAATTACTAAGCAAAATTAATTCAGCACAAGCCGATGAAAAACAACGAGGACCAAAATCAAAACTTTTTAGTTGTGACACATTAACAGCTTATACCATCAATCTATTAGATTTTAAAATCAACCTAGAAACCTTCAAAATTTGACTTAATCCCAACTGGAAACTAAAAAATGAAAGAAATCATCTTAACTATAGTGCTTGGACTATTATTGACCATTGCCGGCCTATTCATCGAAAAATGCTATTTTGAAGAGAATAGCTGTCCGATAGAATCAATGAATACATCTACCCCTGAACCATCTACAAAAGTCACAAAGAAAACTACGCATGGTTTCAAAATTAACTACTTATATCGCTCTGCCGGCCAAGGAAAACCACTATCTTTTGCTAAAAAAAGCACCTTAAAAACCGGCGATACCTACAAGATAATTTTCCAACCACCAGCTAAGAAACATGTGTATATTTTCCAAATTGATTCCACCAACAAAATCTTTCAGCTATTCCCAACCACCGATTTTGAAAATGCTGATAAGAAGAATAAAAATCCGGTTAAAAAAGGTAAAAAATACTTCGTTCCAGCAAAAAAATGGTCATTTGAATTAGACCCAACTACTGGTAAAGAAACAATTTATACCATAGTTACTAACAAACCTGATAAGCAATTAGAACAGCAATATGCAACCATGTTAGCTCAACAAGAAACTCAAACTCCTAAACAAAGAAAAGTGACTCGGAATAAATGGCATAAGGCTATGAAAAAACGTGGATTCAAACGTAAACTTATTCCAGATAACTCTGCATCAATTAAATGGCAAGAACAAGGACAGAAATTATCAACCACTCTTTTTAATGTGCAAAAAATGTGTGATGGTTGTGTTAATGTTGTGGGATTTGAACATCGTTAAGTTAAGGAGTCTCGCAGAGATTTTTAAAGACCTACTAAGTTTTGAAAACCTAGTAGGTCTGGATTGGATAACTATGATTTTTCTGAAAAGCTATTAACTATCATCAGCTAATTTCTTAGAATTATCCTTAATTTCAGCATCAGTTTTCAGTCCAGATATTAACTGATTAAATTCACTGTCACCTAGGGCTTGTTGATATTTAGTATTTATTTCATCAACTTTCTCGCCATCTTTTACCTCTAAAACAACAATCAAGGCATAGTCACCATTATCTAATTCTAAACCCTGATAAATTGCTTGTTTATCAGTTGGATATCCCATTTTAAAAACTTGTTGTAATATTTCCTGTTGTGCAATAGCACTATCTTTTCGTTTAACTAATTGTGGTACTGACCAAGTTAAGTCATGGGTTTGTATAACAGAATTAGGAGCAGTACCTTGTTTTATCTGTTCCAACAAACCCTCTCCTAATTTTTTAGTTTCAGATTTAGTTTTATCTTTAGTTAAGGTTGCTACAACATCATTTTTGACTTCTTCCAAAGATTTATCCTTAGCCGGAACATGGTCTTTTAGACGTAATACCACAGCTTGTTGTTCTCCAACATCAATCACTTCACTATTAAAATTTTCCTTTAATACTGAATCACTAAAAGCAGCTTTGATAATTTTTTGATTGCCTAAAACAGAATCTTGTGGGTGAACTTCATCACGAGCAAATAGTTCTGTAGTTTTACTTTTCAAACCAAGAGTTTCAGTTATTACATCTAAAGAATTAGGATTTTCAAAAGCTAAATTACCAAGTTCATCAACTTGAGTATAAAATTCTGATTCCATAAGCTCTTTACTCAAATCTTGTTTTATCTGCTCTCTAACTTCAGCTAAGGTTTTTATTACTTCTGGATTAGCTGCTTCTAATTTAATGATATGAAAACCAAAACGACTCTTAACCAAATCACTTATATCACCTACTTGCATAGCTTTAACAGCATCTTCAAATGGTTTAACCATAGTACCGGGTTCAAACCAACCTAAATCTCCACCTTTATTTTTAGTTCCAATATCATCAGAATATTGTTTAGCTAATTCAGCAAAAGATTTGTCATCAGCCTTAACTTCAGCCAATATACCCTTGGCTTTCTCTTGCAAAAGTTCCATATCTGTTAAACTTGTATTTTCAGCAACTTCAAGTAAAATATGACGAGCTTGCCATTTGGCTGGAGTAGTAAATGACTCTTTACGTTCCTTATAGGCTTGTTCTATTGATTCTTCTTCTAAACCTTCTTTTAAATCAATGTCTTCATTTGATAATTTAACATATTCAATACTAACCTGTTCTGGGGTCATATATTGAGCCAAGTTTTCTTTATAATAAGTCTCAACTTCAGCATCACTTATGGTAACAACATCTGTAAAACGATCAGTTGAAATAATAAGATAACTAATTGAACGTTGTTGATTTTCTAAAGTCATACGTTGTTCTTGATCAGTCACCAATGAAGAACGTACTATTCCTTGCCTAACTTGCTCAGTCAACAAAGAACGCTGCATATCCATTTCAAAGCTGATTGGGCTTAACCCTTGACGTTGTAGAAGTTGTTCGTATATAGCCTGAGAAAATTTACCATCACTTTGAAAAGCTTCAAAACTATGGATACGAGCAGCTAATAGACCATTACTTATCCGCATTCCTGAACCAATAGCAGATTGAACCAATAACTCTTCATCTATCATTTGCTGTAACGTACTCTTACGAATCTGTTCTTGCATAAATGATAAGTCAAGGTCTTGATTTTTAAACATAGATCGTAATCTATTTTTTTGTTGATTAACTTGATCTAAAAAATCTCTTTCAGGTATTTCCACTCCATTGACTTCAGCAATTATTCGTTGGCTGCTTGATAAACCAAATTCACCTACTCCCCATACTGCAAATGTTAGAGAGATAAGACCAACTATTACCCAAGATATACATCCTTGAGAATTGTCGCGGATATTTTGTAACATAACTTAATTACCCAAATTTTAAATAAAAAAAAAGCGCATCATTATTAAGATACGCTTATTATACGGTGGCGGAGCAGACGGGACTCGAACCCGCGACCCTCGGCGTGACAGGCCGATACTCTAACCAAACTGAGCTACTGCTCCTTTATAATTCAAAATTACAACCCTGTTATTTTGTCCTTATCAATAATTAATGGGTGTTGAGGGACTTGAACCCCCGACATTCGCCTTGTAAGGGCGACGCTCTCCCAACTGAGCTAAACACCCAGTCATTCTGGTATTTAGGTTAGTAACCTAACTCTTAAGTAATCTGAAGCATGATACTCTTATTACTTCCAAAAGTCAAGAAATAATAAGAAAATTATCAAGTTTTTTTAAACAATTTTAAATCATTAGTTTAATTAACAGCATCTTTCATTGACTTACCCGGTTTAAATACTGGAACTTTTGTTGCCTTTATATCAAGACGTTCACCAGTACGAGGATTTCTGCCTACTCTGGCGGCACGATCACGTACTGAAAAAGTACCAAATCCTATTAAGGTAACTGTATCTCCATCAGCAAGTGCTTCTTTGATAGCTTCCATCGTAGCATCAACCGCTTTCGAGGCTGTAGTCTTTTGAATATCTGCATTCTCCGAAATTGCTGCAATTAATTCTGATTTGTTCATTAATTTTCCCCGTTATTTAGGTATTGTTAAAGTTAAAATTTAAGTAATACGTTAAGTTCAATAATCAGACTCTATTAACTCAATATCAATGAGTTTGTTGCACATTTTTATCCATTCCTTTCGGTTTGGATTTATCAAGCCCAATAAGGTCTTGTGGTATCGGCATCCGTTGCAAAGCAATGCCAAGCACTTCTTCTATCCATTTAACTGGTTTTATAGTCAAACTGTTTTTAATATTATTTGGTATTTCCTCCATATCCCGCATGTTTTCATTGGGTATCAATACTGTATTTATTCCACCACGCAAAGCAGCCAATAACTTTTCTTTTAAACCACCAATCGGCAATATTTCGCCACGTAATGTTATTTCTCCAGTCATTGCTACATCAGAACGTACTGGAATATTTGTTAATATTGATACCATAGCGGTACACATTCCAACCCCAGCACTTGGGCCATCTTTAGGAGTAGCACCTTCTGGAACATGGATATGTAAATCATATTTTTGGTAAAAATTTTCATCTATTCCTAAACTGATTGAACGAGCTCGCACAACGCTCATAGCAGCCTGAATAGATTCTTGCATAATATCACCTAATTGTCCAGTATATAATAGCTTTCCTTTACCAGACATAATTGCGGCTTCAATAGTCAACAGGTCTCCACCAACTTCAGTCCAAGCTAATCCAGTGACTTGACCAATCCTATCTAGCTCTTCAGCACGGCCATAACGATAACGTTGAACACCTAAATATTTATTGGTATTCGATGAATTAATGGTTTTCTTTTTGGTTCTAGCGGATTTTGTTAAAATTTCTTTGACCACCTTACGACAAATCTTAGCTATTTCACGATCTAAATTTCGTACCCCTGCCTCACGAGTATAATAACGGATAATGTCATAAACAGCCGTATCATTAATTTTAATTTCGGCTTCTTTAAGACCATTATTTTTTAATTGTTTGGGTATTAAATAACCTTTCGCAATATTAAGTTTTTCTTCCTCAGTATAACCGGGTATGCGAATAACTTCCATTCTATCCAACAATGGTGAAGGAATATTAAGACTATTAGCTGTCGCAATAAACATCACATCAGATAAATCGTAATCTACTTCTAAGTAATGATCATTAAAGGTATTGTTTTGTTCTGGATCAAGTACTTCCAATAAAGCTGAAGATGGATCACCACGAAAATCTGTTGACATTTTATCAACTTCATCTAACAAAAACAGTGGATTGCGTGTTTCTACTTTGGATAAATTATAGATAATTTTACCAGGTAAAGAACCTATGTAAGTACGTCTATGACCACGAATTTCAGCTTCGTCTCGAACTCCACCTAATGACATACGAGTGAATTTACGGCTCGTTGCTCTAGCAATAGAACGTCCTAATGAGGTTTTACCAACTCCGGGTGGACCTACTAAACATAATATTGGTCCTTTAAGTTTTTTAACTCGTTGTTGTACCGCCAAATATTCTAAAATTCGCTCTTTAACTTTTTCTAAACCATAATGGTCATCTGCTAAAATTTGTTCAGCTTTAACAATATTGCGGTTAGTTCTAGTTTGTTTTTTCCAAGGTACTGCAAGCATAACATCAATATAATTACGCACAACAGTAGCTTCTGATGACATTGGTGACATCATTTTAAGCTTATTAAATTCAGATGTTACTTTATCCTTGGCTTCCTTGTGCATCCCAACAGTTTCAATCTTTTCAGCCAATTCATCAAATTCATTAGGAACATCTTCAAGTTCTCCTAATTCTTTCTGAATTGCTTTCATCTGTTCGTTAAGATAATATTCCCGTTGATTTTTTTCCATCTGACCTTTGACTCGTTTTCGTACTTGCTTCTCAACTTTAGACAAGTCAATTTCAGATTCTATAAGAGCTACCAAATACTCCAAACGCTCTTGTACATCGGTCATTTCTAATATTTTTTGTTTTTCTTCAAGTTTAACCGTCATGTGAGCAGCAACAGTATCTGCCAAACGACCTGGATCGGAAATATTAGAGAGAGAATTAAAAATTTCAAGCGGAATTTTTTTATTAATTTTTATATATTGCTCAAAACGCCCGGTTACAGAACGGGATAATACAGTTATATCTTTTTCATTTTTTATATTAACAGTTAATGGAACAACAGTTGAAATGTTATCCATTACCTTAAAATCAGTTATTTTAACTCTTTCCTTGCCTTCAACCAATACTTTTATTGTACCATCAGGTAATTTAAGTAACTGTAAAATGGTTGCTATTGTACCAATAAGATAGATGTCATTTATAGTTGGTTCGTCTTTAGAAGCAGTTTTTTGAGCTACCAATACAATTTTCTTATCTCCAGCCAAAGCTTTTTCCAACGCATGGACTGAATTTTCTCGTCCCACAAACAATGGGATAACCATATTAGGATAGACAACTACATCTCTTAGTGGTAAAGTTGGTAGAATTAATTTATTAGACATTATAAATTTACCGAAGACAATTGTTTTTCCACATAGTTATATTCAATCAATGGCTCACTATCTCCAGAAATAACATCTTCATTAATAATAACCTTTTCAATTTCTTCCATAGATGGTAATTCATACATAATATCTAGTAATACTGATTCCATGATGGAACGTAATCCTCTAGCACCAATGTTACGTTTAATTGCTTTATGAGCTATAGCTTTTAAGGCTTCTAGCTTTAATTCTAGTTTAACTCCTTCCATATCAAATAGATAAGCATATTGTTTGGTCAGAGCATTTTTAGGTTCAGTTAGTATTTGTACCAACTGTTCTTCATTTAATTCTTCTAATGATGATACAACTGGTAATCGTCCAATTAATTCTGGAATCAAACCATATTTAACTAAATCATCTGGTTCAAGTTCAGATAATAATTGATTTATCCGTTTATTGTCTTTGGTTGTTACTTCAGCGGCAAAACCCATTCCACCTTCATCAGTACGAGCTTGAATAATTTTTTCTAAACCTGCAAAAGCTCCACCACAAATAAATAAGATATTGGTTGTATCAATTGGAACAAATTCTTGTTTAGGGTGTTTGCGGCCACCTTGGGGAGGGATTGAAGCAACTGTACCTTCAATTAATTTTAATAAAGCTTGTTGTACTCCTTCACCAGATACGTCTCTTGTGATTGATTGATTCTCAGAACGACGGGATATTTTATCAATTTCATCTATATAAATAATAGCTGTTTGGGCTTTTTTAACATCATTATCACAAGTTTGTAATAATTTTTGGATAATATGTTCAACATCTTCTCCCACATAACCGGCTTCGGTTAAAGTAGTTGCATCTGCCATTGCAAAAGGTACTTGTAAAAATTTAGCTAGAGTTTCAGCCAATAAAGTTTTACCACAACCGGTTGGTCCTATTAATAAAACATTACTTTTAGAAATTTCTACTTCATTTTTTACATTGCCTTCTAGACGTTTATAATGATTGTAAACAGCTACTGATAATACTTTTTTTGCGTATTCTTGACCTATAACATATTCATTCAAATGTTCATTAATTTCTTTCGGAGTTGGCAATTTAGATTGAACAGGCAAAATTTCTGATTGATCTTGTTTGATAATATCATTACATGATTCAACGCAATCACCACAAATAAATAGAGATGGCCCTGGTCCAGCAATTAATTTATCCACTTCATCTTGGCTTTTTCCACAAAACGAGCAATGAGGTGTACGATTATCTGTATTTTTCTTAGCCATATCTATTCTCTAGTCGACATAACCGTATCAATAAGACCATATTCCACAGCTTCATCGGCTGCCATAAAATTATCTCGTTCAGTATCATTCTGAATTTTTTCTATAGCCTGCCCCGTGTGGTTGGCCAAAATTTGATTCAATTTTTCTCGTACTTTCAAAATTTCTCTTGCATGAATATCAATATCAGTTGCTTGACCACGAAATCCACCTAAAGGTTGATGGATCATCATACGAGAATGTGGTAAACAATGGCGTTTATCTTTAGCACCGCCAGTCAATAATAAAGCCCCCATACTAGCAGCTTGGCCTATACATAAAGTACTAACATCTGGTTTGATAAACTGCATGGTATCGTAAACTGATAGCCCTGCACTCACTGAACCACCTGGAGAATTAATATATAAATGTATGTCTTTTTCTGGGTTTTCGGATTCTAAAAATAACAATTGAGCCACTACCAAATTAGCCATATGATCTGCTACTTCGCCTACTAAAAAAACTACCCGTTCTTTGAGTAAACGAGAATAAATATCATAAGACCTTTCACCGCGAGCAGTTTGCTCAACTACCATTGGTACTAAGCCACCAGTAGCTAATATATCAGAATTATATTCAGTATTCATTACTTTGCAACAGCAGTATAAAAATCGGTATGTTTTTCTGTTATTTGAGCTTTTTCTAATAAAAAGGCCACCACATGCTCTTCTAACACCACAGATTTTATTTCTTGTAGATACTGTGGATGTTCATAATATTGTTTTGCTATTATTTCTGGATCATCAAAATTAGCAGCAACTTTTTGAATTGCTTGGTCAACTTTGTCTTGAGAAATTTGAATATCATTAACCTTAACTAGCTCATTAACCAAAATACCAATTTTAACTCGTTTAGCAGCCTCTTCTTTGAACATACTGATATTCAAACTAGGAATATTTAATTCCTGTTTACGTACTTCTAGTAAATGTTCAGCTTCTTGATTAACTAATGACTGAGGGACATCAATAGGATTAACCTGTAATAAAGCATCAAGAATTTGCAATTTGGTTTTCATCTGCAATCCACGTTCTAACTCATTTTGCATATTTTGCCGTGTATCTTCACGCAATTTCTCAATACTACCATCTTCTATTCCTAAAGATTTGGCAAATTCAGCATTCATTTCAGGTAGTTGTGGTTCTGCAATTTTAGATACTTCAATAATAAAGTTAACTTTTTGTCCAGCAATTTCTTTATTATTATGCTCTTGAGGGAAATTAACATCAAACTCCAGCTTATCCCCAGTGCTAACCCCTTGTAACCGCTCTTCAAGGCCGGGCAAAGGCACATTACTTTGTCCCAATATCACGGGAACTTGTTTTGCTTCATTATCCTTAAACGGTTGGCCGTTAATAGTACCAACAAAATTAATTATCACTCGATCTTCTATTTTTGCAGCTCGTTCAACATCTTGCCAAGTTGTTTTCTGTTGACTCAATTTATTTAGCATTGTATCAATGTCTGATTCACTTATTTCTTCAACAATCAGTTTTTCAACAGGCAAATTATCTGTGTTTAATACTTCTATCTGAGGATAAGTTTCGAGGGTAATAGTGTAAGATAATCCTTGTTCAATTTTGTCGATATCACTATTAAGCTTGTCAAAAACAGGCTCACCTATAACTTGCAATTTTTCTTGTACAATTGCTTCATCAAGACTTGATTTTAAAACTTCACTGAATACATCTTGACGTACTTTAGAACCATATCTCTGTTCAATAATCTTGAGGGGAGCTTTCCCGGGTCGGAAACCATTGACTTTGGTTTTCTTCGCTAATGATTTAAGGTGTTTTTTGATTTTTGGTTCAATATGTTCTTTAGGTACCTCAACTGTTATTCGACTCTGAACAGCATTGATTGTTTCTACGGATACCTGCATGTATAACCTCTATACTTTAGCTTGAATATTTAAATGGTGCGAAAGGAGAGACTCGAACTCTCACAGGGGTAACCTACTGGTACCTAAAACCAGCGCGTCTACCAATTCCGCCACTTTCGCATTGTCCGGGTTAATCATTTTGGGCCGTATAGGGATCGAACCTATGACAAGCTGATTAAGAGTCAGCTGCTCTACCAACTGAGCTAACGGCCCTGATATATTACTTAATATAACATAGTTAAAGTTTAATCACCAGTTATCTGATGATATTTTGCCAATAATTGTTCATTATTTTCTTCATTGTCTGGGTCTGTCAAAATACAATCCACTGGACAAACTTCTACACATTGCGATGTATCATAATGACCAACACATTCTGTACAAAGAGCAGGAGCAATTATATAAATTTCTTCTCCTTGGGAAATAGCTTCATTAGGACATTCTGGTTCACATACGTCGCAATTAATACATTCATCAGTGATGTAAAGTGCCATATTATATAAAATTTAGTAAAGTTGCTTAGACAAATTAAATAGATTTTTTCTATTTTAAAAAAAATTAACTCAAAATTGTGAACATTCACAAAATAATGCTTAGATAATTAATATTTATTAAACATATTTGAATTAATAACCCAATCAATGTTACAGTAAAACCGTTGCACACATTATAGCAATAAACATTAACATGTCAACATATAATAATGTTCTAGTGACTATATTTATTAGGATTTAACAAGTTTTACCAAAAATAGTTAATAACTAACTATCCTGTAACTTAATGATATTAAACAATTAACAAACACAAAAATTTAAATGATTTTAAACGTACATTTTTAAAATTCTATGTATAAACTATAAAGATTTTGTGTTTAAATCTTGTAATGCAGTATATACTTGAGGGTGAACAAATTCATCAATATTTCCACCTAAACTTGCTATTTCGCGTACTAAGCTAGAAGAAATAAAAGTATATTTAGTCGCTGGAGTTAAAAATATGGTTTCAATGTCGGGTATTAAAGTACGATTCATACCAGCCATTTGAAATTCGTATTCAAAATCTGACATTGCTCGTAAACCACGTACAATAACTTGTACATCACATTGTTCAGCAAAGTCTGCAAGTAAGCCGTTAAAACTATGTACAGTGATATTATCCATATCTGCTAATACTGAATTTGCCAGCTCAACTCGTTTTGATAAAGAAAAAATTGGAGCTTTAGATGGATTAGCTGCTATAGCTACTGTTACATGCTCAAATAAAAATGCAGCACGTTTAACAATATCTATGTGTCCATTAGTTATTGGGTCAAATGTACCTGGATAAATAGCTTTTATTTTCATAATCGTACTTAAATAGTAAAATGTTTATATAATAAAATTGTTAGAAACTTATTCTCAAGTTTAATTAATAAAATATGATTAATAAAAAAAATAC
>JAUCGL010000263.1 GCA_030378105.1 Candidatus Halobeggiatoa sp. HSG11
TTTATTTAACAATGCTTTATCTTTTTCATCAGGGTCTTTCTTTCTCAAAACCCACATTGCACCTTTCAATTTGGCATATTCTTCTTTGGATAATTCTTTTTTCAAACGTTTAAGTTCTTGTATACGCTATGGTATCAAGACCTTTCCTGTATAATTTTGCTACATGAAATCTGTCACAATAACTATCCTTGATACGCTTTCGCTGCGAGACATGGAGAGGCGAAGCCGAAGTCGAGTAGTCTGCGACTTGCGTGAAAGTTCAAAAATTTGAAGAAACAGTTAAGCGAAGCGGCGTTTCTTGAAACTTTAAACAAGCTCAACGTTTACATTATGGGGGAGTTGTGGGACGGAACTGCTTCAGTGCGGAGTCGCCCGATGAGACCGGACGTGTTGGAGCAAATAATAACCGTTTCGCTGAAAAATTAATTAGTTCACGGAATATGGATGTTTCGTGGACATCATTAAATTTCGGCGAAATTCCTTAAGTTCTTAAAATGTATTTTTTTATCAAATTAGTTTGACAAGCAACAGAGTATCTATGTTATAGTAAACGAAACACTGAAAAACGAGGAAATAATCAAGAGCAAAAAACTTAAACTACCGCCAAATTTCCTTTATTTTCCAACCAAGCCTTGCGAGCTGCTACCTGTTTTTTAGCCAATAACATATTCATAACAGTTTCATTTTCTTCTACCACATCAATATTGAGTCGAATTAAACGGCGAGTATCTTGTGACATAGTGGTTTCTCGCAGTTGTAACGGATTCATTTCCCCTAGTCCTTTAAAACGTTGTACATCAACTGTTCCCCGTTTCTTTTCAGCAACTATTCGATCCAAAATTCCTTGTTTTTCATCATCATTCAAAGCATAATAAATGTCTTTGCCAATATCAATTCGATATAAAGGTGGAGTAGCGATATAAACATGACCTTTGGCAACTAGTTTAGAAAAATGTTTAAAAAACAAAGCACATAACAAAGTTGCAATATGAGCTCCATCAGAATCCGCATCGGCCAAAATACATATCTTGCCATAGCGTAAACCAGTTAAGTCATCACTACCCGGATCAATGCCAAGAGCAACCGCTATATCATGAACTTCCTGTGATGCAAGCACTTGATTAGTATCTACTTCCCAAGTATTAAGAATTTTGCCTCGCAACGGCATAACTGCCTGAAAATTACGATCTCGAGCTTGCCGACAGGAACCACCAGCACTATCACCTTCCACTAAAAATAATTCAGTTTTATTAACATCTTGTAAAGTACAATCAGCTAATTTGCCCGGTAAAGCTGGACCATTGGTTGCTTTCTTGCGAGTAACTTTTTTTCCAGCTCGTAATCTTTTTTGGGCATTATTAATAACTAATTCAGCAATCTGTTCTCCCAATTCAACATGTTGATTTAACCACAGCGAGAAAGCATCTCGCACAACTCCCGACACGAATTTAGCACAAGCACGAGAAGATAAACGTTCTTTAGTTTGGCCAGAAAATTGCGGTTCAGCTATTTTGACTGATAAAACATAAGCACAACGTTCCCAGACATCTTCAGGGGCTAATTTAACTCCACGAGGTAATAAGCTACGATAGTCACAAAATTCTCGCACTGCATCTAACAAGCCGCTACGTAAACCATTAACATGAGTTCCGCCTTGAGTAGTTGGAATCAAATTGACATAGCTTTCTGTCAGTAAACTACCTTCTGGCAACCAAAGTAAAGCATAATCCACCGCTTCAGTTGCAGCAGCAAAATGACCAATAAATGGGGTAGTTGGTAAGCTTTCTACGTTACCAAGTTCATCCAATAAATAAGTAGTTAATCCATCTTTATACAACCATTCTAATTTATTGCCAGTCTGTTCATCGGTAAAAGTTATGGTTAAGCCAGCACAAAGTACAGCTTTGGCTCGTAATACATGGGTTAGTTGAGAAACAGCAAAATTTGGATAGTCAAAATATTTGGGATTTGGCCAAAATCTGATGGTTGTACCGGTATTGCGTTGTCCTACCTTGCCACTTATATTAAGGTCAGAGGTTTTTTCACCGTTGGCAAATGACATTTGATAAAGCTGGCCATTGCGTTTAATAGTTACTTCAAGATTGTTGGATAGAGCGTTGACTACCGACACTCCAACTCCGTGTAGTCCTCCAGAAAATTGATAGTTTTTATTGGAAAATTTACCACCTGCATGGAGGCGAGTTAAGATAACTTCAACTCCACTAACTCCTTCTTCTGGATGGATATCAACTGGCATTCCTCGCCCGTTATCACGCACACTTAAAGAGTTATCGGCATGTAACGTAACATCAATTTGACTAGCATATTTGGCTATCGCTTCATCAACACTGTTATCAATTACTTCTTGAGCTAAGTGGTTAGGGCGAGTGGTATCGGTATACATACCCGGTCGTTTTTGAACTGGTTCTAATCCAGTTAGAACTTCTATAGCAGCAGCGTTGTAATTCATTATTTTGTGAGTGATAGTTGTTTTTTATATTTCTTGATAAGAAACTGTATATGAAATAAAATCGACAATAGAACTGTTAAATTTTTCCTTGAAACTTAACATATTGATAAAAAGATTATAATATGAAACAGTCAAATAAACCAGAAAAATATAAACAATGAGATAAATAAGTTGTCTAACGCTGTGAGATATGGAGAGGTGAAGCTGTAGTCAAGTAGTCTGCAACTTGTATTAGGTTCAAAAATATGAAAAACTGATTCAGTATAGATGTGATGATTTATTACAGGTTTTATCCTGAAAATCCTATAATTCTGCAAATCCTGATTCTAATACAAAAAAAAGACAAACCTGAAAAAATCAAGTTTGCCCTTTTAAGATAAGCTATCTTCTTACCTAAACATCAGTAGTAATTTCACCTTCATCAGATTCATCAACATCAACAGACGAATCTTGCGTACCTTCTTCAGAAGTTTCACCTGTATCTTCAACAGGTTCGACATCACCAATATATAAATCTTGAGAATCACCACCTTCATCAGTAAATGTTACTGTACCATCATCATTAACAGCTATAGCAGGTTCTTCTGTAACTGGTTCCTCTTCTTCAGATACTTCAGCAGGAGTTATTTCTAAAGCAGGTTTTAATGTTACTTTTACTTCAGGATTGCCTTCAAGTATAACTGTAACAGTACCATCTGCATTTATGATAACATTTTTAACACCAGGAACTTTATCAGCAGCTTCTTCAAATTCAGCTGGTTCTTGTACTGCCGGATTAACTTCTTGTTGAGTACCATCTTCATATACAACAACAGCCTTTTCATCAATACCCGGTTCACCTTCGACATGTACACCTGGTTCAGCACCTTCTGGAGCATCTGTAACTAATGGGTCAAATGCACCAACTATAACAGAACTATCCTCTTCAGTTTCATCCTGTATTTCCATAGTTACTTCAGAATCTTCACCAATTTCTACAGCAGCAACATCAGGATTATCTGCTAATTCTTCAAAACTCTTAGGAGCTGGTTCAACTGGTAATTGTTCGCCACCTTCAAGAGTTAAAACATAATCACCCTCTTCATTCATACCGAGTCCTGGTTCAGCATCTTCAGGACCTTGTACCATTCCATCAGCATCAGGAGTAAATACTAACTCACCTTCAATATCTGGATTTTCTACTGATAAAATACCTTCTTCAGTTTGCTCAATTTCATAACCGGTATCTGCTATCAGCTCATTCATACCATCTATAGCAGTTGCACCATCTTCACCAGTAGCACCGCCTAAACCAAAACCAGCATTCAAATCAGCAATTGCAAGTTCCATTTTTAAAGCTGCATTTGAATGTACAGGTAATGCTAATACTGGCATCATGATAATAGCTGCTGGTGGGCGTTTTAACATATTGCCTTTACCAATCAACCAACCAGGAGGTAAAAATTTCTTAATTTTTTTGGCTTTTAAAGAAGTGTCGCCTTCTATTTCTTCACCATCAGCTAGAATTTCATCACCCAAGTTTGCTAACATTTCAGCAGCATCTTCCTCAGATAATTCTTCAATAGCTTCATCAGGGATTGCATCTAATTGTTCTGCATCCATAGCTTGAATAGCATCACCTTCCAGCCCACCAAGACTATCACCAGTCATACCTTCAAAAGTTTCTGGAGGCATAGCATCAATATGTTTCTTTTTGAAACCTTTAGCAGCTTTCTTACCCAGGCGTTTCATTTGTTTCTTGGTAAGACCAGCAGCTCCATCTTCGGATAAAGCTTCAACATTATCAGCTTCAAATTCTGCGATGGCATCTTCCGGCAAATTAGCTACATCAGTACCACCTAAATCTGATAGTCCTTCAGCATCAATTCCATGTTTAGCCAATTTCTTCTTATTTTTAGGACCTTTGTCCAACTTACTGGATTTTTTGGCAGGTTTGTTACCTTTAGTTACTTCAGGAATTCCAATTACTTCTACAGGTACAGGTTCTATGGTAGGTTCATCATCAGTCTTATGACCTTTGCCCTTAGACTTGGAGTCATTATTTGCAGTGGTATCAACTACGGCAACAGGCTCTTCAACAGGTTCTACGATAATTGTAGGTTCATCATTAGTTTTATGACCTTTACCTTTAGACTTGGAGTCATTATTTTTAACAGCGACATCATCAACTTCAGCAGTATCAGCTACAACATCGGTAACTTTAGTTTTCTTATTCGATTTATCAGCAGGATTAGCTTCAACGGATGTTATAGTCCCACCTAATAAGGCTAAACTTATGGCAATAGATAAAGTAGTATTTTTATTCACGGTTAGATTCCTCAAAAAATTGGTTATTTTAAGATAAAACGTAAAAGTTTGTTATTAAGCATGGGTTATGCAAATAACATTAATTTTAATTACAACATTTAAGAAAAACTAGGAAAAGTTTTTGATATTCCCAGCCTCTTCTTTGAGTCAGAAGAGGTAAGGGAAGGTTTTATGATTTGTATTATATCAGTTAATTAAGAAATTAAATAACAATTAAGTCTTAATATCTTAATTAACATAATATATTTTACACTTCAGGAGCAACTTCAGGAGCAACTTCAGATGCTTCTTCAGTAGATACTTCTTCAGGAGCGGCTTCAACTGGAGAAAGTTCAAGACTAACTACTTTGAAAACAGTTCCTTCAGCATTCATAGCTTCTAGTACAACATCATATAGAACACCATCAACATTAATATTTCTTATAGTCAATGTTGAACCATCTAAAGTTATAGATGGACCAGTAGCAGCTTCTTCAACAGTAGTTTCTTCAACAACTTCTTCATCAGGAGTATCAGTAACTGCAACACTATCTAAAGTAGCATATATACCATCATCGGCTGATACAACAGTCATTTCGGATGTCACATCCATACTGTCACCATTAACATCAGCTTCTACTTCAGGAAGTTGAACTTCACCTATAACTGTTGTTTCACCATCAGCTACCTCAGCAACTTGCTCTTGAGCTTGAGTTTCTTCTTCTTCAGATACACCATCAGTGGTGAAAGTAGGTTCTTCAACATCATCAGGAATTTCTGGTGCTTCACCTATAACTACTACAGGTTCTTCAACAGCAGGTTCTTCAACAGCAGGCTCATCTTCGGAGGCAGCATCATCTTCGGAGGCGGCATCGTCATCTTCAGAGGCGGCATCGTCATCTTCGGAGACGGCATCGTCATCTTCGGAGGCAGCGTCGTCATCTTCGGAGACGACATCGTCATCTTCAGAGGCGGCATCGTCATCTTCAGAGGCGGAATCATCAACTAATTCAACAGGAGGAAGTTCAACAGGATCAGTAGTAATACCTGAAGCGTCTTCTTGTTCATCAGTTAAAGCATTAAGAGCTTCTGCTGAAAGACCAAGGATTTGTTCATCACTGAAACCACCTATTTCATCAGGATTAATAGCAACAATTGTTTCAGAACTCCAAGCTATCATTGAACCAACCTGAATTTCAGCAAGTTGTTCAGAAACAAAACCACCAATTGCTTCAGTAGTAACATTAGATAACACATTTTCTAGCTCTTCAGCTCCCAGTTCACCTACTTCTTCAGGATCAATCGAACCAACTTCTTCATCTGTTAATTCTAATAATTCTTCATCACTCATTTCACCAATATCTTCTACTGCTATTTCAGCATCAGATTCTTCTTCACCGTCTACAGTGTCATCGCCATCTACAGTGTCATCACCATCTACAGTATCATCACCGTCTACAGTATCATCACCATCTACAGTGTCATCACCGTCTACAGTGTCATCACCATCTACAGTGTCATCACCATCTACAGTATCATCACCATCTACAGTGTCATCACCGTCTGCATCAGTATCATCTTCTTCAGGTTCTGGTTCTGGTTCAGGACATGCACCTTCTGTATCACCATGCCCTAAATGTCCTCCAAGAGCATTTTTTGATACATTTAACGTTTTTCCATCATGACAAATATCAGTTTTTTTACTATCAGCAGCATCACTGTCAGTGGAATCGTCAGCACCATCATCTGCGGTATCGTCAGCACCATCATCAGTGGAATCATCAGTACCAGCATCTGTGGTATCGTCAGTACCAGCATCTGTGGTATCGTCAGTACCAGCATCTGTGGTATCGTCAGTACCAGCACCTGTGGTATCGTCAGTACCAGCATCTGCGGTATCATCAGTACCAGCGTCTGTTACGACTGGATTATCATCAACAGCATCTTCAGCATAAGCTGTGTTAACTAAAGCTGTAGAGGTCATTAAGGCTGCACTTATGGCAATTGCAAGTAATGTCTTGTTCATTTTATTAACTCTCTTTAATTTAAAGTCTAGAAATTTAAGTTTAAAGCTCTTAAAATTAATACTTAAAAAATATCTGAATCAAAATTTGCATAATCACTATATGTGAAGTCTCACAATTAATGATTCAGATTTAGCAAATTGGGCTTTGTATAAGTAAATATAGCTGAGAATTTTGAAGTTGTATATAGGGAAAATCCTTAATTTTTTTAAAATACTTTTTGTCAAATAGTAGATGCTATTAGATATAAAGTTTATAATTAAAGATAATATTATTTGCAGTCGTTAAATAACTTAAAAAATTAATAACATGACATTACGTAAAAAAACTTTATGGATGATTGGAACTACCTTGGTGGGATTACTCATTTTGCTACTAACTATTTCCTCAACAATTTTATTGCAAGGTTTTACTCAATTAGAAACAATTGAAGTTGAAAAAAATATAACTCGTTTAAATAATATTTTTAGTGATGAACTAGAAAGACTATTTATTTTGGCAGAAGATTATGGTTCTTGGGATGATACTTATGAATATATGAATACTCATGATGAAAAATATATAACTACTAATTTTGTAGAAAGTACCTTTGAAGACCTTAACCTTAATTTGATGATGTTGATAGATACAAACGGCAACATAGTATTTGAAAGACATTATCATAAAAATAAGTTTGATCCAAAACCATCAAATCTACCAATACCTAAAGAAGATTCTAACACAAGAGGTTTAGTATTAATGTCAGATGAAATAATGTTATTAGCAACTTATCCAGTTATAACCAGCGAAAAAAAGGGACCAAGTCGTGGTACATTAATTATGGCATATGTTTTAGATGAAGAGGAAATGGATAGAATCAGTAACTTAGCTCAGTTGGATATAACTGTACACCGTGTTGACCAACCGTCATTTCCAAAAACTAATAATCAAATTCAAGTTATAGATGAATATAAAATTGCTGGTTATATTAACATTAAGGATATTTATAATGAACCTGCTATACTATTAAAATTAGTTATGCCAAGAAATATTTTTAGACAAGGACTAAATAGTTTGCATTATATAAGTATTTTTGTATTAAGTTTTGCAATAATATTGGCTGGATTAATTTTATGGTTGTTTGAGCGTTTAGTTTTATCACGTTTAGCATTGTTGAGCCAAGAAACTGAGAATATAAATATTAACAATAATTTAACTGTTCAAGGCAATGATGAATTAGACCAATTAGCCATGACAATTAACAAAATGTTTGCTGAATTACAAGCATCCAACGATAAAACTTTACGTTTATTAAGTGATAACCAATTTTTAGTCACTCGTTCAATAGCCATACAAGAGGATGAACGCCGAGAAATATCAAGAGAATTACATGATGAATTTGGGCAATGTTTAACAGCTATCCAAGCAGAAGCCGAAAATATAATAGAATTAGTACAAACTGACAATGTTCGGCTTGAAGAAAAAATTATTCCTAGTATTTATGCAATTGCAGACACATCTAGTCATATTTACAACATAGTTCATTCTTTGATGCAGCAATTACGTCCCACTGGATTGGACGAATTAGGACTTATTGAGACATTGCATGAATTAACTTCTACTTGGCAAAAACGCCATAGAACAACTTGTATATTAATGGTAGCCTGTGATGATTTAAACTCATTTGGTAACAATATTGACATTATGATTTATCGTATTATACAAGAGAGTTTAACCAATATTGCTAAACATGCCCAAGCTTCTCAGGTTATTATTAATTTAGAAGTTAACCTAGAAAAATTACAAATTCATATTCAAGATAACGGTTGTGGCATGGATATTAATGACCATAAACGTGGTTTAGGATTAATAGGTATTCGGGAGCGAATACGTTCTTTAGATGGTGAGTTTCATTTAGACAGTGTTATTGATAAAGGTGTAAAAATTGCCTTAATTATTCCGATTACAGAAAAACATTTAAGCAAACACCTAAAATGGAAATAATAATGGATATTATCAATATATTACTAGTTGATGATCATGAAATCGTACGAGCTGGTTACCACAGATTATTAGAAAATGCAGAAGATATTAAAATAATTGCTGAAGCTAGTAGTGGTGAAGTTGCTTATAGAACTTATGTCAAATTACAACCGGATGTTGTTGTTATGGACCTATCTATGCCGGGTATAGGTGGTTTGGAAGCAGCCAGAAAAATTCGTAAATATGATCATGAAGCTAAAATTTTAGTTTTTAGTGTCCATGAAAACGAAACATTTTTAAATCGAACTTTAGAGGCCGGAGTGCTTGGTTATATAACCAAACGTAGTGCAGCCAAAGTTATGATAACAGCAGTGCGTGCAGTCGCCAAAAAACAACAATTCATTGGTCAAGAAATGCAGTCTTTTTTAGTTAAGTCAGATAATAATTTATTTGAACAGCTTTCACCACGAGAATTTGAAATATTTTTATTATTAGCAGAAGGAAAAAGTGTCAATGAAATCGCTGATATTTTAATTTTAAGTTCTAAAACTGTTGGCCATCATTATACTAACTTAAAGAAAAAGTTAAAAATAAGTAATGCCGCAGAAATTATCCGGTTAGCAATTGGCAAAGGATTTATTAAGGTGTGATTCTAGCTTGGATGGTGAAAATATCCCAAACTTCAAATGTTTGTCTTGTCAATGCGTTAAGTCCTAAAAACATCTAAAAAACTGTCTATTAAAAATCTCTGAAATTATAACTCTTAATTATATGATTTTTAAAATAATTTTGCTTTGATAATTCTATTATCTCAAGACCACAAAATAATACAAATTTAAAATGTCAAATTTAACAATTGATCGTTCTATATTAATCACTGGTTGTTCAAGTGGAATCGGTTACTGTGCAGCACATGGTTTACAAAAATTAGGCTACCGAGTATTTGCTACAGCACGTAAATCTGAGGATGTATCTCGTTTAAAACAAGAAGGTTTGGAAAGTTTGGAACTAGATTTAAATGATTCATCATCAATCACTAGTGCAGTACAACAAGTATTAGAACTAACTGATGGAAAATTATATGCACTATTTAATAATGGAGCTTATGGTCAACCAGGTGCTGTGGAAGATTTAACATCAGATGCTTTGCGACATCAATTTGAAGTTAATGTGTTTGGAACTCATGAATTAACTAGGCAAATAATACCAATAATGCGTAACCAAAATGAGGGACGTATTATTCAAAATAGTTCTCTGCTTGGTCTAGTGGTATTACCATATCGTGGTGCATATAATGCCAGTAAATTTGCATTAGAGGCTCTGAGTGATACTTTGCGTTTGGAATTGGTTAATACTAATATTTTTGTGTCTTCCATAGAACCCGGACCTATTCGCAGCAAATTTCGGATGAATAGTTATAAAATGTTCCAAAAATATATTGACGAACAACATAGTTTATATCAAGGAACATATGACAAAATGCAGAAAAATTTGTTAAAAGAAGGTCCTGTTATGCCATTTACTTTACCACCAGAAGCTGTATTAAAAAGAGTTGTTTATGCTTTGGAAGCAAAGAATCCCCAACCACACTATTATGTTACTGTTCCAACTTATGTACTAGTAACTCTTAAACGCTTTTTACCGCATAGACTTATGGAGTGGGTATTACGTAAGGTGGTTTAAAATTTGGAAATTATTGTATTAAAAACAAATTCATACTTGACTGGTTTCCAAAACCTGTCAGGTCGCTGGCCAAAAAATTTATCTTAATAGATTTCATGATGCTAACGGAACATCCACATTCCGTTAGCTATTCAATTTTTCAGCGAAACAGCTATAGACTATCCTGACATGTCCTGTCTCATCAGGTGATTCCGCTTCTTCATATCTAACAAAGGTTAGCAGATTATCTATTTTTCTTCTACAGAAAATTTATAATATTCTGTATTTAAGTAATTGGCAACATCTGCTACATCTTCCTCAAACCAAGATTTATCTAAATTAGTTGCACACATTTGTACAAAAGTATTTAAATGAGCAAAGTCCTTTACTTTACGATTTTCGCTAGTATATAACTTTGGGGTATGGCAAGATGATACACATTCAGAATTATGTAGCTCCTTACCAGGTTCTTCTGATTTTTTCTCTTCAGAAACAACAGGAGGTGCTGCTGATGCTTCAGATGTTGGTAATTTATCTGCTGCTTGAACGTTAAAAACGATGAACAGGGTGACAAATAACAAATAAGTTAGTTTCATGAATTATTCTCCACATTATTTAAATTAAAAAATCAACTAAAATATATTTTAACACAATAATTTTCACTGTTATAATACATATTAGCTATCAAGTGAAAAGTGAAAAACTAAAACTGAAAAATTCTTTTAAAAAAGTAAGTTCTTAAATAGTTCAACAATTACATTTTTGATTTTTTTATCGTTCCTTAATTAAGAAACTTAAAATAAACTTTAAATATTATGACTCAATTTCCAACTGTTCGTATGCGTAGAATGCGAAGTGATGATTTCTCTCGGCGTTTAATGTGTGAAAATATCCTTAGTACTGATGATTTAATTTATCCACTTTTCATAGTAGAAGGTAAAAAACAACGAGTAGCTATCAAATCTATGCCTGATCAATTTCGCCTCAGTATTGACGAATTATTAACAGAAGTTGCTGAATTAACAAAATTAAATATTCCAGCCATCGCTTTGTTTCCAGTAGTGCCAATTGAAAAAAAATCCTTGGATGCTAAGGAGGCTTTTAATCCTGATGGTTTAGCTCAACGAGCAGTACGAGCTGTTAAAGCGGAATTTCCAGATTTAGGTATAATAACTGATGTGGCTTTGGACCCATTTACAACTCATGGTCAGGACGGTTTAATAAATGATAATGGTTATGTGATAAATGATGAAACGGTAGCTGTATTAGTTAAGCAAGCTCTTTCTCATGCTGAGGCTGGAGCTGATATAGTTGCTCCTTCAGACATGATGGATGGTAGAATTGGTAGCATTCGGCAAAATTTAGAATTAGAGAATCACAGAAATACTAAAATTTTAGCCTATTCTGCCAAATATGCTTCTAGTTTTTACGGACCATTTCGAGATGCAGTTGGTTCTGCTGGAGCATTGGGTGGTGGAAATAAATATAGTTATCAAATGGACCCTGCAAATAGTGATGAAGCATTGCGTGAAGTGGCTTTAGATTTGCAAGAAGGAGCTGATATGGTGATGATAAAACCTGGTTTACCATATTTGGATATTATCTATCGAATAAAAACTGAATTTAAAGTTCCAACTTTTGCTTATAATGTTAGTGGTGAATATGCTATGCTTATAGCAGCAGCACAAAATGGTTGGTTGGATGAAACTAGCGTGATGCTGGAATCATTATTAGCGTTAAAACGAGCCGGAACAGATGGTATTTTAACTTACTTTGCAAAAAAAGCTGCAATTGCTTTAAATAATTAGGAGGTTTTTGATGAAATTCTATAATAAGTTTTTCTTATTTTTTATGTTATTAGCTATGGCATTTTCGGTACAGGCCAAAAGAGATATTTATTATTGTTGGCTTAATGATGATGAAGTGCGTGAATGTGGTAATTATATACCTGCATTACCTTCTCAAAAAGGTTTTTGGAAATGTAAAAGAGGAAGTAGTGAATGTGAATATGTTAATCCAGCCCCTACTGCTGAAGAACTTGCTGAAATAGAGCTAAAAAAGGAAAAGGAACGTAAACTTAAAGAGCAAGAAGAAAGTGATGAAGCTCTATTGGCTCTTTTTAGTCGAGAAAGGGATATTGAAAATAGGCGTACTGCTCTGTTAAGTTCTATAGGTGGGCAAATCCAGCCGATTCAAACTATTCTTGAAGGTCTTAAGGGTAATCTTGAAGACCTTAAAGAAAGTTATGAACGTAGTAAAAATAATCAGGATGTTTCACAAAGTCAGGTAAATGCCATTAGAAGAAATATTGATAGTGTTAAAAAACGTATAATAGATACGGAAGATACTTTGCAAAACAAGCTTGATGAACAGATAGAAATTAACATGGAATATGATACTTATTTACAAAGGTTTTTAGAAATACAGTTACGCCGTTTTAAACGAGAACCATCTATTTCAACAAGTAAATTGGCTATTTATCAAGAAAAAATTGATGAAGTTATTCTGCGTATAACAACTACCTTGCAAGGATATATAGAAGTATTGCAAGAACGCAAAAATAGTCCATCTTTATCAGATGCTCAAAAGATTACTATCCAAGAGAAAATTGATAAAATTTCACAGCGATTTCAAGAGGCTACTCCCCAATAATTTTTACTAAAACTCGTTTACGACGACCACCATCAAATTCGCCGTAAAATATTTGTTCCCAAGGACCAAAATCCATACGTCCTTCAGTTATAGCAACTACAACTTCACGGCCCATAATTTGTCGTTTAAGATGTGCATCGCCATTGTCTTCACCAGTACGATTGTGACGATAATGGTCAATGGGTTCGTGGGGAGCAAGTTCTTCCAACCAGTCTTCATAATCTTGATGCAATCCTGATTCATCATCATTAATAAATACGGAAGCTGTTATGTGCATAGCATTAACTAAGATAAATCCTTCCTGAACCTCACTTTCTAATAAACATTTGTTTACTTCAGGAGTTATGTTTATAAAAGCTCTACGTCCAGATATATTAAACCATAATTCTTTGCGGTTTATCAAAAGATAATACAAAAATTGATAAGCAAGCACAATATTTTGGCTCGTTTAACTCGTTGTGGTCATGAACATTTACGCCAGCAATTTATTGAGTTAGACAAAAAAATCCTCCAAG
>JAUCGL010000013.1 GCA_030378105.1 Candidatus Halobeggiatoa sp. HSG11
CGAAAATCTGGTATTGAGTCTGCTGGCAGAGTTCGTTCTTATGCAGGACTTATGGTTCATGTTTTTGGAAGACTCGCTGCTGCTTTCTTTTGTTGGGGTCATTTGCGAGTCAGCTCTTAATTCACATTTAATGCTTAATTATAAATTCTTAATGCTTAATTAAAATCTTAAACAAACATTTAAAGTTTTTTTGGATTTTTATTTAAGCATCAAGAAATAGAAATTAATCTTCGCCCATAAAGGCTCCAAATAATTGTAACAAACTAATAAATAAATTATAAATAGTTACATATAAAGTAACTGTTGCCATGATATAATTGGTTTCACGACCATGTACCATGTCACTAGTTTGGTATAGAATTAAACCTGACATTAATAAAACAAACATTGCGGATACGGCTAAAGATAGACCAGGTAAGTTAAAAACTATTGCCCCAATTCCAGCTAAGAAAGCTACCAAAATACCAGCAAATAGAAAACCACCCAAGAAACTAAAGTCTTTGCGACTAGCCAAAGCATAACCAGACAGTCCCAAAAATATAGCTGCGGTTGAACCAAAAGCCATCATAACCAGTTGTGCACCATTACTAAATATGGTTAAATACAAACTGATAATTGGTCCTAAGGTTAAACCCATAAAACCAGTTAAGGCAAACACTGCTGCTATACCCCAAACACTGTTTTGAAGCTTTGCTGTTAAGAAAAATAAACCAAAATAACCAGCTAATGTAACTATCCAATGCAACGGCGGCATATTAATTACCATAGCAATACCGGCTGTTAATGCACTAAAAAACAATGTGGCGGATAACAATATGTAAGTATTACGAATCAGCTTATTAGAATCAACAGTTGAGCTAGCTTGTTCAAAAACTGATTCCCCTTGATTATTACCAACCACTGTATTTGTAGTAGTACTAACACTGGCATTTTTATTCATATCGTCAAATAAGCCCATAATTTACCTCATAATTAAGTGAATGAAACCTGATGACTGATAAAATTATAACACAAAATATTTCAATACAGCAATATATGGTTAGCAATTTCGGTAAAACAAGACAAAAAGATATAAACTATTAAAAATTTCGTAAAATTATTAGACTCTGTTGATAATAAGAAATTAAATATCTTTCTTTAATAACTGATGATTGATGCCTCATAGTTATATAAGTGTTTTATTTTAAATTATTTTTTGTGGGGTGGGTAGAGAAATGAAGTGAAAACCCACCGAACCTTCAAAATGGTGGGTTTCGCTATGGAATATAAAAGCTTTATGCGTAACCTCAGTAAATAAGTATATACACTTATTTAGGAAAGAGGTCTATATTGTGACAAAAATATTACCTCAATACTATTTTTTAATTATTTCAACTTTAGCATTTTTTAACAGTTGATTAACATAGTCTTGCATTTGTTGAGACTGCATAGCATTTCTTATCCTTTCCTTGACTTCTTCAAATTTTGGTAATTCAATCGCACGAACATCATTAAGCTGAATAACATGCCAACCAAATCTGCTTTTGGCAGTAGCATATTTACCTTTTTCTAATTTTTCGATTGCTGACCAAAATTCAGGTTCAGTGATAGACTGACTTATCCAACCTAATTCACCACCTTGATTAGCAGAACCTGCATCAGTAGACTTATCTTTTGCAATGGTAGCAAAATCTTTGTCATTTTCTAACTCTTTAATAATAGCTTGTGCTTCTGCTTCTGTTTCTAATTGAATATGCCGAACTTGATATTCGTTAGGTGCAACAGCATCTTTCAGTTGTTTATCATATTCTTGTTTCAATTTAGCATCGGTCAATGGATTTTTATCCAAATAATTGCGAATAGCCATTGCCATTAATAATCTACTTTTGGTCTCTTCTAATTTTTCAGTAAATTCAGGGAGTTGTTCTAATTTTTCCTTTATTGCATCCTGCGTTAATAACTCACGTTGTACTAACTCGTCAATGAGTTTTTTTGGGTCAACTTCATTACCACCTTTGCGAGTTTTAGCATAGTCATCATATGCTTGTTGAGTTATAGGTTTCCCATTAACCACTGCAATAGCATCAACATCTGCATAACCATTCAAAGAAATCAATAAAATACATGATAATAAACCAGTACGAATAAACATTAAATATACTACTCCTTAATTTTAAAATAATTCAAAGATAATTAGAAACCTAATCAGATAATAAGCGTCTGTGAGTATGGATTGCCATAATTAGTCCAAATCCAGCCATTAATGTTACCAATGAAGTCCCACCATAACTAATTAATGGTAAAGGTAAACCGACCACTGGCAATAATCCAGAAACCATGCCCATATTGACAAATATATAAACAAAAACAGTCAAGGTTAAGCTACCTGCTAATAAACGAGCAAAGCTGTCTTGAGCCTTTAAGGCAATATACATTCCTCGAGATAAAACAAAAAAATAAATAGCAAGTAATACTAATACTCCCAAAAGTCCTAACTCTTCACTATAAACTGCGAAGATAAAGTCAGTCGAACGTTCTGGTAGAAATTGCAGATGTGATTGAGTACCATTTAACCAGCCTTTACCAGAAAACCCTCCTGAACCAATGGCAATTTTTGATTGGATAATATGATATCCGGCTCCTGCTGGGTCTCTTTCTGGATTGAGTAAAATCCGTATTCGTTCTCTTTGGTATTCGTGTAGTACATAATGCCATAATATTGGTGTACTTAAAACGGTTAGAGAAATAAATCCAAATATAGTACGCCAACTTAATCCAGCTAATAGTAATACAAACATACCTGATGCTGCTATTAATAAAGAAGTACCTAAGTCTGGTTGCTTTATAACTAAAAAAACAGGTATAAAAATTATTGTTAAAGCAACTAATAAACGCCAAGAAGTCGGTGGTAATGGTTTACTAGTTAAATACCAAGCAACCATAAGTGGAACTGCTAGTTTCATTATTTCAGAAGGTTGGAAACGAAACAAACCAAGATTTATCCAGCGTTGAGAACCATTAGTTGATTCTCCCATTATTAATACTAATAATAACAGTAATATACCAAACATATATACCCAAGGAACAAAACTCACAATTTTTTGAGTACGGATTTGAGCAAGCAATAATAAAATTCCAAAACCAACTAAAAACCGTAATATTTGTCGAAAAATAAGGTCAAGATTTTGTCCGCCGGCACTATATAACGTTAATAACCCGATAGCAAATAATAATAATAAACCAAACAACAAAGGATAATCTAAGTGTAAGAAACTATTGTTATGCCAACTAATTTGCATAAGTTATTCTGCTTTTTCAACCAAATTAAAAGGGAGAATTTCTAAATCTTCTTGAAATTCTTCACCATATTCTTGAGCAGCATCATTTTCTATATCAAAAATCCAATTTACTACAATATTTTTATCATTATCATTCACCTCTTCTTCTAATAAATCAAATAAATCCAATAGCATTTTAGAAGAACTACTGTTGAAATAAATCAATTCAATATTAATGGTAAAAGTTTTTTCACCTAAACTTTCTAAATAATTTTCTAACCAAGAAAAAAGAGGACTAGAAAATTCAGTAATATTTTCTGGGTAAGATTCACCTTTGACTCCAAGAATATTTGTATTTGCATCAAAATAAATTTCAGGAGTATATTTAGTGGCTACAGTTTTCCAACTATCCATTTTAATTGCTCTTTAAATATAAGTCTTTAATGAAAAAAATGAGGATTGCTCATCAATTGCTTGAAAGTTAAAGTCAATTGGTTTAGTACTTTTTCTAGCTAACTCAATAAAACCCAAACCTGCTCCATCAGTCGTTAGCTGCCCTTTTTTACGCTGTTCTTTGTAATAAGATTTTAGTTCATTTTTATCCATACTATGCAAAATACTTAGTTTTTTGGTTAATGGTTCAATACTATTTTTTTTAATTTTATTCCCACATAATACAAAATAATGTTCATCTTTGTAACCTATTATTATTATACCATTACTCAGACTACCATTAACATCAGAAACTTTTTCAGCAGAATAACGGACAATATTTTGGGTTTGTTCAACAAACATAGCAAAAATTTTTGTTATTTTAGTAGAATCAATACGTTCTAACTCCATTCTACTCTTTAAGTTATGACCAACTTCTACTAAAAGTTCTTGTGAAATAAAGCCATAAAAACTAATTAAAATTCCTTGTTTATCGCATTCTTTTTTGAAATCCAAGAGACTATCAAGCATTTTTTTTCCCATTAAATAATCTAAGAATCACCAGTTGGAAATGTAACAATAAATTTACATCCGTTTTCCAATTTACTTTCACACCAAACTTTACCTTGCATCATTTCGATCAATTTTTTAACTATAAACAATCCTAAACCAGTAGAATGTTCATCAGCTGTTGGTTTAGCAGTTAAACGGGTAAACTTATTAAATAATTTTTTTTGATCCAATTCACTTAGACCAGGTCCTTCATCTTTAACTTCACAGCGTATCATTTGTAATTCTTCAGTTACATGAATATCAATTTTTTTATTCATAGGTGAATATTTTATTGCATTAGAAATTAAATTATCTAATATTTGATAAAGCATGTTCTGATCTGCTAAAACTAAATGTTTTGATTCTGGAGAATGTAGTTTTAATGATATTTGTTTTGCTTTAGTATGTGGTTTGTAATGTATTATTAAAGCTTGTATTATTGGTAATAAATCAATTGTAGTTATTACCAGATTTATTTTACCTGACTCAATTGCATTAACATCTAATAAGTTACTTACTAAGTAATACATTTGCCGCGAAGCCTGCTCTATCATATCCATCAATTCTAATATTTCTTGTTGTGATAGTTCTACAAGTGCTTCTTTAATAAAACTTGCCGATCCTTGAATTGCATTGAGAGGATTTTTTAAATCATGAGCAACAATCCCTAAAAATTCATTTTTTTCTTGATCTAATTGAATTAAATTCTGATTTTTTGTTTTTATTTTTTCAGCTAATTCAGACAACTGGTACTGTTGTTTATCACTCATTTTAACCAGTAGTTTTGTTTGTTTTAATAATTTTGCATAATCCTTACTTAGCTGTTTATATATTTTATGAGGTATCTCTTGCCCTTGAGATGTAACTATTGTTTCCTCTAACACTCGTTCTTCATTGCCAAATAATGTATTTTTTTTCATAAAATTAATATAACGAGCTTTTAAATATATTTGAAGACATATTATTGTTAAATAAACTTTTTATCTTTTTTATGTGTACATGTTAAAAAAACAATTATTCGCAAATATAAAAATTCAGGTAATTACTTTTTCATAATTTTTTAATTAATAATTAAATTGAGAGAAAGTTATTATTTAAATTAAATTCTTACTTCATATATTTAGTTAAGAATTAGTTAACGAAGCAAGTATAGATTTATTATACCATGATTTTTTATATTAATGTTATCATTTGGATTAGCTTATTTAATTACATATTTTTTATATATGACATTTTAAACTATCTAAACTAGAATATTATAAATTTAAGAATTAAGTGGAAAACTTCTTAACATATTTTCTATATTAGTTAAATTTGGCAACCATATAGTTTGACCATCATACATGATATTAAAAACATAATTTTTATTAGGTTTAAAGCTAGGGGTTGTTAAATCTTCTTCTTTAATTAATAATGGCTTAGGTATATCCGTAGCTGTTAAAGCATAAAAAGGCATCGACTTATTAGATTCTAAACCATATAAGATAACACTTCGACATTTTTTACTCGAATCTTTAATAGTTGATAAAAATTTTTCAATTGTTATAAGTGGAACTTGTTGGTTACGCCATTCAAAGATTCCTAATAACCAATCAGGTTGTTTAGCAATTGGTTTTGGTTCTTGATAGGGGTAAACTTCAGCGATTACAGCACTAGGCAATAATATTTGTTTATCCCCCAATGGAATTAGCAAACATCGTACAAAATTTTTATTTGACATATATATAGTACCTGTTAATTTTCTGCCAGTAATGTGTTAATATTGTTAAGTAATTCAGTCTCATTAAAAGGTTTGCCTAAATAACGGTTAATACCAATTTTTTCAGCTTTATCACGGTGTTTAGCTCCTGTACGTGAGGTAATCATAATTATTGGTATATGTTTCAAATCAGCATTATTACGAACTTGAGTTGCTAATTCATAACCATCCATACGTGGCATTTCAACATCTAATAACATCAAATCTGGAATATGTTCTTGTAACTGAGCTATAGCATCAATACCATCTTTTGCAGTAAGCACTTCCATACCTTGTCTTTTCAATAATCTAGCAGTAACTTTTCGTACTGTTATTGAATCGTCAACCACCATAATGGTATTGGTTACTGATTTCTCTTCTTCTACTTCTTGAATTTGAGGAGCTATGAATTTAGTAGAGTCTATACGAGTTAAAGCTAGCACATCCAAAATAATAACTACTCGCCCATCTCCAAGAATACTTGCTCCAGCTATCCAATTAATTGTTCCAATTTGAGGACCAATAGATTTAACTACAATTTCCTTACTTCCTTCAATTCCATCCACTAACAAAGCCACTCGATGATTGGCAGTACGTACTAATAACATCGGTATTAAAGGCATTTCTAATGAGGCAGCTTTACTAAATCCAAGCAATTCTCCTAAATGAAAAATATTGTATTCATGATCCATATATTTATAATGTTTTTCATTATCACTAATAACTTGTTCACGAGGAACTCGCATAACGGCATCAAGATGATTGATTGGGATTGCCATTGTTTCTTCGCCAACATGGATTAACAAAGCTTGATTAATAGTCAAAGATAATGGTAATCGAATTTCAAAAGTAGTACCTTCACCAGCTTTAGAAAATATTCGTAAATTACCACCCAATTGTTTAATTTCACTACTGGCAACATCCATACCCACTCCACGCCCAGATATTTGAGTTACCATTTTAGCGGTGGAAAAGGCTGGTTCTAATACGAACTGCATTAATTCATGATCACTTATCACTGTATCTGGTTGAATAAGATCTCGTTCTTCAGCCTTTTGACGAATTGCAGCAAGATTTAAACCAGCTCCATCATCACTTAGTTTAATTATAAGTTCTGCTCCTTCTTTAACAATATTAACTGTTATTTTGGCTACAGTTGATTTACCAGCTTGCTTACGAGCCTGAGCATCTTCAATTCCGTGCCCTATAGCATTTCGTAACATATGTTCTAGTGGAGCCACAACACGGTTAAGTACAGTTCTTTCAAATTCAATAGTTTCGCCTTCAATAGAAAAATCAGCTTGTTTCCGTAATTCTCTAGCGGTTAATCTGGCTATTCGTTGTAAACGTGGAGAAATTCTTGAAAAAGGTACCATACGAGTACGCATGATATTTTCTTGTAATTCCGCCCCAATTCTACTTTGTTGAATTAATAAAGAATCACTTTGTCGAGTAATAATGTTAAAAGAGTCTTCAATATTGGTTAAGTCATTGATACTTTCCATTAAACTACGAGATAATTGCTGCATCACCGAAAAGCGGTCTAATTCCAATGGATCAAATTCATTATCAGTTTCTTTTATTCCGCCAAAATGAGAAATGATTTGAGCCTCAGTTTCTATTTCTAATCTTCGTAGTTGATCACGGAGGCGAACCACAGTTTGTTCCATTTCGCCTAAATTATTTTTAATAAGTCCTTGTTGTTGTTCCATGTGAGCTCGTGAAATAGATAACTCACCTGCCAAGTTAGTCAGTTTATCAATCAGCGTAGCTCGAACTCGAATTCTATCATCTGCATTATCACCCACCTCAGCTTCTTTTTCATTGGGCTGTTTATCATTGGGTTGTTTATTAGCATTTTTAGCAGTTTCTGGTTCTTTATTATCAGTTAAATTATTAGTTGCCTCAACAGTTTTTTCCTTTGTCTCTTCTTCTTCCTCTACCTCTTCTTCTTGATTATTTATATATGCCTCAATTTTTTTAATTAAAACTTTAGGCATTTCCAAAGGTACGTTAGAGCGTATTGATTCTAACATGGATGCTAGTTCATCAACACTATTCTGGACAATTTCCTGTAATCTACTACTAGATTGAGCAGTTCCTTCAACTATTTTAGTCAGTACAGATTCCAAATGATGGCTTAAATCTCCCATTTGGGCAATGCCAACCATACGGGCTCCACCTTTAAGAGTGTGTAATTCACGTTGTAATTCTTTCATCAACTGCATATTATTTGGAGAAGCAGTCCAACGTTCTAATAAAGATTGAGTATTTTCCAAAATTTCTTCAGCTTCATCCAGAAAAATTTCCAAAAATTCATCTGTGGTATCTGGTGATGTGTCATCTGTTTCAGGTTCAGCTTCGGCAATTAAACTTGTAGAATTGTGTGCTATATTATTTAATAAATTTTGTAATACTTCTTGTTTTGGTTGTTGGTCGTTATTAAGTAAATCATCTATTAATTGAACTGCTTCTTTAAATAGAGCTATGGTTTCTGATGAAAGTTCTGTTTGCTGTTCAAACAAAGTTGTAGCATAGTTTTCCAATGGAGAAGCTATGTTTGAAATATCAGAAAAGTTAACAGTACGTGAACTACCGTTGAGAGTATGAAAAAGCCGTACTACTTCCTGAGTGATATGAGCTTGAGCAGTAAGGTTATTTAAAAAAGTTTTTAATTCAACCAGATGTTCATTGGCCTCAATTTTAAATATTTCTAATAATCTTGGATCAATCTCTTCTTCATCATAAATATTATCAACTAGTTCTTCATCTACTAAATCTGTATCAATATCTTCAAATTCGTTTTCGGCAAAATCACTATCATCTAATTCTAAATCAGATATATTATCAAGGTTTAAATCACTATCTAATTCATTATCATCAAATGATGGTAAAGTTTCTGTTAGATCATATTGTTCTAAATTGTCTTCAAATTCAGTATTATCAATTAAGTCAGTTTCATCTAAAATATTTTCTACTTCAAAATCATCTACTTCTAAATCATTCAACTCTAAATCTTCTGTTTTTAATTCAATAATTTCTTCTTTATCATTATCATTTGACTCAGGAATATTTTCAGATGGTTCAACAGTTGTTGTAGATGTAGAAGCCGGTTCAAATTCACCTAAACTCTGTCCTTTAGTTTCAACAAAATATTTTGTTTGGGAAATTAATAATAATGTTTCATATGGAACCAATTGTTTTTGCTGAAATTGTTTTACCATAGCAGGCAATATTTTTTCAACTTTACCGGTGAGCATTAAAACATCATTATTTCTTGCCAAAGTTCCATTCACCAATTGGTTGAACATATTTTCAAATTGCCATCCAAGTTCACCAATTGCACTTGCACCCACCATACGCCCACTGCCTTTTAAAGTATGGAAATTGCGTCGTAAAGTAGCTAAAGCTTCAGAATCATCAGGATCACTTTGCCAAGCTTCAAAACTACTAACTATTTCTTCGAGAACCTCTTCAACTTCTTCTATAAAAATTTCAATAATATCTTCGTCTATTTCAGAATTGGAGGTTTGGTCAGGGATTGTGATTAGTTGCATAATTTTAATTTTGGTATAAAAATATTTTAAAAAGTATTTGTCAGAATTTCAAATATATATATTATCTAAATTATTTTATTCTGAAAACTATTTTATAAATTTTGGTTTCAAACTTGAAAGAATTCACATGAAATGATTAAAAAACGGATAGGATTTTGCTCATTACATGTTTATTCATAAAAATATTCAATTAGTAATTATCATAATGCTTAAATACAGTAGTTTTACCATTTTTATCAAATGTTAACACTGAAAAAGGGGCTTTTCTATTTCCCATTTCCATTCCCGGCGTACCAACTGGCATTGCTGGAACTGTTAATCCAACTACGTCTAATTTCTCAGATAATAATCGTTTAATATCGGAGGCTGGTACATGACCCTCAATGACATAACCATCAACAATAGCTGTATGGCAAGATGCCAATTTATCAGTTATTCCATGTTTCTGCTTCAATTTATCAACATTATTAGTTTTTATGTCAATAACACTAAATTGATGTTCTTGTAAATGTTTTATCCAACCGGAACAACAGCCACAGTTAGGACTTCTATAGACAGTAATTTCTTGAGTTTCAGCACTGTATCCATAGGGGGATATTGCTAATAACAATATGATTATTAAGATGTTATAAGTTCGCATAATTTTCCGAAAACAAATCGTATCTGAATCTAATGTGATTCAATAGTATGGACAGTTTTTCAAGGTATAACTTCAATAATTGTTAAGATTTATATTATATATGTTTTATTAAATCTAAGTAAATCATATTATAACGCCTTATTTTATAACCTTAAAAACTGTTTGAACTATTGGTAGTTAAGAATATTTATAAACCTAACTTGACATTTTAATACAATATCCATCTTAATACAATAATGTTGAAATTATACCAGTTGCTCTCGTTAAAAAGAAATCAATAACATGAAAAAAATTAAAAAATCATTAGGGCGAACGAAGACCTTGCATAAATTACCATCTTTAAAAAAATTGATACAGATTAATATTAAAAAAATAACACACTGAAAAAAGCAAGAATAATTCAATAGGACTTAACGCATTGACAAGACAAACATTTAATGAAACTGTTTAAATATTGAAATATCGTTCCCAAATTCTTGGTTGGGAACGCACTGCTTAAGAAGCTCCGCTTCGTCATTGACAATGACATATAGTAATTCTTAATTATGAATGCTTAATTATTAATTAAAATCTATAAAAATATCAAATTCTTGCTTAATATAACTGTAGTATATTTAATTGGAAAATGATATATCTTATCTCAATTCAAAGCAGAGCTTTAACGACATTGTGTTTCCAAACAGGAGTTCTCATCGTTATACATTAAGTCAAAAGTATCGAATGTAGGGTGGATAAGCGGGAGCGTCATCTACCATTTGAGTTGGATTTAATAATGTTGTGTGGTGTATGACACTTCATTTATACACCTTACGAGTTACAATGGATGATATATTTACCTAACACCCTGCTTCACCAGCCGAAGGTCGGATCCAAGATTAAGTTAGAATTAATTTGTAATTATTTGTTGGGTTCAGCTACTTTTTTAGCAGGTTCAGCAGTGGTTTCTTTTGATATTACACGTTGTAAACTTGCACTTAAAGCACCAATCAATGCTCCGAATGAAATCTCCAAAACATCAGTCATTGATATGGCAAATTTTGTAATAGTTTCATATATATTTTCATTTGATGGTGGAAATATCAATAGAGAAATGTGTATACCAACTGAAACTAATATCGCAAAGATGAAAATTCCAAGGTAACTAAACAACCACCCGCTAAAAGACGGGTGGGTTAGAGAGAATGGCGACTGAAAGTCGGGATACAGGGCGAATAGCCCTGTTAATTTGGTGATTCTCCATCTTCTGTTTTAAAATTATCACTGGGGTTTGCTTCAAAATGGTGTTCCAAATAGTTTTTAATCATATCTTCTGTCATTTGTCCTACAGAAACACAAAAATAGCCTCTTGCCCAAAAGTGTTTGCCCCAATACCTTTTTTTCAGTACAGGGAATTCCTCAAACAGCTTTCTTGCACTGCGTCCCTTTATTTTTCTCATTATTTCACTTGGAGCCATATTAGGAGGAGCCGATACTGCTATATGCACATGCTCTTTGCTGACTACGCCACTTAATATTCGGATTTCGAACGCTTCGCAGGTTTGCCTTACAAGCTCCCGTACCCTTATGGCTATGTCTCCTTTTAAAACTTGGTATCTATATTTCGTGACCCACACAAAGTGGTATTCAACATTGTAAACAGTGTGACTTCCGTAACGATATTCCATACCTTATTGTAAAGCATTGGAGATAAATCTGTTCGCCTGAAAGGCGAAGGTTTTAACCTTGTGCATGGAAAATAAAAATGATTGTCTTTACTGTAATATCCATATCTTTTGTCTAATGCCATTCTTGAGCGGCTGAAAGTCCGCCTCCAAGATTAAGTTAAGAGATAAGGTGCATGATGCTATCGCTTATGCACCCTATAAATTTACAATTTATCAATCATATACGGCTTACGAGCTTGACAAGTAACAGAGTATCTACCAAATAACAATTTATTAATCAGACATATATGGCTTACGAGTTTCTCCTACCGACAGGTTGGAGAGCAAGAGTAAGTGTTATAAATAGGGTAGGTTGGGTTAGTGGCAACGTAACCCAACATTTTTGACCATTAAGTCGGGTTACGCTTCGCTAACCCGACCTACCCGGCTGCCATTAAGTTAAGGAAATAACGATTATTAATCAATACGTTATAATGTTGACTATTTAGCATAGCAAAATGACGTAGCTCAATAATTAACTAAAAATATTGAAGTATTTTTTAAGGTGCAATTTTTGCTTAACAGATGATTTTATATGTATAGCATTGATAATAAATATAAATTCCTTAACTTAATGGCAGTGACCGGCTCCCCCCTGAAATTAAGAAAAAAAAGATTTCAAAGGAGAGAGTGCAATTTTAATGGATTGAAAAGCGGAGAAACCTTGACGTTGACCAGTATTGACAATAGAACGAACTGAAGTCGGGTAGGGTTGGTGAAGCAAAGTGTTAGTGACCATTTATGATTTAATAAAATACAGTTGATTAGATTTATGTTTGGTCGGTTTCATTTCATTACACCGACCCTACATGGCTGGGCTAAAATCACTGGTAGAATGGGAGTTTTTTAAATGTGGCGAATCGCCACAATTAGAATTTCTTAATAATTGGGTATGTCTTGAGATAATAAATTCCCATAAGTCTTGCTTTCTTAAAATCTCTTTAAGAGGTATGGGTTCAAGATTTTTTGCTTTTCTATTTCTATTTCTATTACCCATTTCCAAAACTTGAGATACTTTACCCATCATTGTTTTATGACCAATTTCTAAAATTCCAAAATTTCCTATTTTTACGGTCATCATTTGGTTAGTTTTCATATATATTTAACTATTTTAAACCTACCATCATTCTAATATATTTTTGCTAACACCATTCTTGAGCCGCCGACAGGTCCGCTCCAAGATAAAGTTAGAACTAATTTTACTTTGCACTTTTTAGTTCTAGTTTATTTATGAGTTTATCTGCTTTTTCCTGATTCCAAACTCCAAGATATTTTTGTAACCTTTTACCATCTATTTTTTTAACCAGATTGAACAAGGTTTGTCCTTTTTTGTTTGTGCCTCTTTTATTAAGATTCCAGCCCCTGTAAGATTTGGGAATATCAACTTCAGAATGAGATGATTCAATCTTTGGTAATTTTTTTGTAGTAGAACCATTAAGTACGGTATTATTTTTTGGTAATACTTTATTTACTACATTCTCTCCAACTTCAGTAAACTCAAATCCCCAACGTTTTTTCAGGTCAATTCCTGTATCTTTACGTATGGAATCAATTGCTTTTTGTACAGATACAGCTCCACCAAAACCAATTTCTGTTAGCCCCTCTTTACGTTTTCTAAACATTTTTTCTAATGCTACATCATCTTCAGCCATACGTCCAAGCGAACTACATAGTGGTTGGTTATTAGTTTTTTCGGAATGTTCATTTCCCAAATATGCACCAGTTATCATTATTTCGTAAAGAACATCTTCTGCCCAATCTCTGAACTGTTTTGCATATTTTCCTTCGCAGTGCATGGATACTCGAATTATTCCACGATATGAATAAGCTACCCTAGATGGATTACCACGCCCATTACTACCGTCAGTTTGCGTGACAGTAATCGTTATAAAATGTGTACCTTCTTTTAGCTCTTCTTTTTTAACTAGTTGTGAATGAAGTTCTCGTAAATCAGAAACTCCAATAGCCCCACTCAACTGTTTTCGGAGAACCCATTTTTCTTCATTTCTGTTAAAAATTTCTAAAGGAAACTCATGTTCATTTGATTTGAACAACAAAATTTGATTCATTTTAAACTTCCATCATTTAAGTGTATTCCATCTAAATATAAATTACAGAACAGGCAGCGATGGAACTCTGTTTTTCGGGAGCGACCCTAGTTCTGTAAACCTTTTAAATAACAATTAATTATTTGTAATCACCTAACACCATTCTTGAGCCCCCGATAGGTCGGCTCCAAGACCAAGTTAGAATTAATTTTACTCTGCCCCCCTAAATTTAGTGATTATGAAAAAAAAAGTAATAAATAGGTAAATAACTAATTGATATGTAGAATATAAATAATATTCCTGCTACGAATAGAGTAGCACATCCAATACTCTTAATTTCATCTTTACTTTCTTCATTAGAGGAATTCCTAAAAGATATGTAGAATATAATAGATAATATTCCGACTACAAATAGGGTAGCGTATCCAATACTCATAATTTCATCTTTATTTTTTTACCTAACACCATTCTTGAGCCGCCGATAGGTCGGCCTCCAAGACCAAGTTAGAAATGAGGTGCATGACGCTACCGCTTATGCACCCTACCAAATTGTAATTTTATACACCTTACGAGTTATCCCAATTATCTATTGACATGTATATTAGTTCAAATGCTCTTGTTCAACTAGGTTTGCTAAAAATTCTAATGCACCATAAAGTTTTGAAATATCATCAATTATATAGTTATCATCATTTTTAGTAAAGATTTCTTCTTTTAAACGTCCAAATTGCCATAAATTACCATCAGTAACAATCCCATAAACCGATTTTTCTGAATTTTTGTTAATCTTTTGTGATGCGACTAATTCAGCCAAGCATTGCCCCCAACCTTGCTCAAAATCATTTTTCTTTGCTTCAACAACAATAACGATTGGGGTTTCAAGTACCGTTTTACCTAGGGAGGATTTTTTTGAAAAAATATAATCTGGAGTACCAGATAGTACATTATCAAATGATATACTTTTTTGTATCCAAAATGAATAATTCTTATTGTGATTTTTATACATTTCTCTTAGTAGAGGTGAAATAATTAACTCACTACGAGATGCTTCTGATGAAAAAATATCAATATTCTCTTTGTTAAATTGAAAATCTTCTATGAATACTTGTGAAGGAGAGATATTTTTTTCTGAGATAAACTTCCCTTCAACATACTTTATTTTATAGGCTTTTTGTACCTCTGAAATGCTTTTGAATTCACTAAATGACATGGAATATATTTCCTATTTTTATCTATCTAACACTCCTCTTCTCCCACCGATAGGTCGGGAGCAAGGCAAACTAAGCGGGTAAAGCAATGTGTGAACGAGCAGACCTACTAACACCGCTCTTCTCTCGCCGATAGGTCGGAGAGCAAGGCAAAGTTAGCCTTTTTTGTTTAAATTGTTGGGCCCAATTTTAATTCGAGCCTGACCCTTTTTTTGCCTTGTTGATAAAATAAATAAATCATGTGCATCAGTTAATCTGATACACGTAACTTAACATGTAAAATCAGTTTGCCTTGTCTGCATGCGAAGTAATGCCAAGCTAAACCGACATTCATCATCACTTACAGTAGGTAGGACATGTCAGGACATCTAACAATATATGGGGTGTTATTGCCTTTCGAAGAATTGCGTTGAAACTACATCCTCACAAATATATTGGACCGCTACACCTTTATCGCTAAATTCCCGAATGATTTTAATTGACTTCTCAGTTGATTTTTTTGCTACCTGGCTTTGTACTAAAATCTGTTCTCCTTCAGCCGTAAATATCGTTTTACACGCACGACCATCGAAAGCAGTTTCCTCAAACTCCTTTCCTATCTCAAAATTGTCTTCGAATGATTTCACTGTGGTACTCGTTTTCATCTTCCATTTACCTGGAGAGACTTCCGTTATTTCTAAAATGGGGGGGCTGGCTGTCAATGCCTTTCGTACTACAAAATTAACACCTAATTTTGCCAGATAGGCATCCCAATTTTCTTCTTGTGTCCGTTTATAAGTTCCACTTATATTCATCATATTTTTCCTGTAATAAAAATAACACCTCTCTTCTCCTGCCGATAGGTCGGGAGCAAGGGCAAGTTAGAATATTTGATTAAATCAATTGACCTTGAGGCCCTTCTAAAATAGAAATTACTGATTCAAGCCACATCATTTGTTGAATTGGCCTTCCATCTTTATGTTTTTTACTTGTATCTTTCAAAACTATAAAAGGTCTTCCATTTTCTGTCGGTTTCCAACACTTTTTATTTTTTGCATCCCTAAATGATTCTTGAAGTCCTTCTTTTTCCAATATTTTATTCACTTTTTGTGCGGACAGTCCACCAACCATTTTTCCTATTGCTGTTGGAGTTAGGTGTATTTTTTGAGGTTCACAAATAAGTTGTTTTTGTTCTAAAAGTTCGAGAGGATCATAACCTGTGAGTTTAAATACTGCTTTACTTGCAGAAATAATAGCTTGATTCCCTATTAAACCAGATGTTTCTGCTATACGTTTACAAGCTTCAAATTGGTCGGCAATATCTATTGCAATATTACCTTGTATGGAACTTTTTGTATGATCAAAATATACATTTATTAATTGGCGTTGAACTTGCCATGCCAAATTATCATGAAAGGATTTAACTAACATGAGATAACCCATTTCATACAGTACAATTAGGCTACGAATTTTATTTATGCTATCAGATTTTGCGAAGACGTTTTTCGTTGTTGCAAAAAGTACAAGAAAATCAGTAAGTTTTTTCTCAGTAAGAATTTCATAATCCTCACCTTGAATAAATTTAGTTTTATGTTGACGAAAGTTACGACCTGCTGTGCCTTTTGGACGTTTATGTACAATATCCATCATATGAAGAGTGATAACTGGTTGATCATTATATTGAATTGCAGGTAGTTTAGTACCAACAATACTGATCAATTGCTCAGACATAATTTACTCCTAAATATATAACTGAAAATTTTATTGCTATTATCTAACACTCCTCTTCTCCCGCCGATAGGTCGGCCTCTAAGATAAAGTTAGAACTTATCAAATAATCCTAAATTACATTCCATCTACTTCACTTAGAACTATCAAATCCAAACAAACAGTTTATATCAAAAAGACAATACAAGAGAAACGATATTGAAAATAACTTAAGAATAATAACCCAACTAACACCGCTCTTCTCTCGCCGATAGGTCGGAGAGCAAGGCAAAGTTAGCCTTTTTTGTTTAAATTGTTGGGCCCAATTTTAATTCGAGCCTGACCCTTTTTTTGCCTTGTTTTAGTCCAGCCTATGAGTCCTGACTCCAATTATTTTCATTTGTTTATGTTATTTTTTTGTTTAGTGTAAATATCTAAACAATCAGAATCTTTTGTTATGATGAAGAATGAAGGAAAAAATAAGGTTATTACCCAACCAAATAAAAAGATTGCCCAACCTAAAGACATAATTGTTAATAGCATTAGTCCCATTAATGGTATAGAAAAAATGCCAATACCCCAACTAACAAGAAAAAATTTTGGAGAGCTTTTTTTTGCAAGAAAAATATAGAGAGATGATAGTAACATCATAATTCCAATGAAATAAAAAAAGTATTTTAATCCCTCTAAATTAGACGCATAAACACTAGTAGTAAATAACAATAAAATAAATAAGTAAATTAATTGGTTAAATAATTTCATAATTACCACATGGAAGTAAAGTGTCCGCTTCAACGCCAAGTTATCCTGAGTGTAACCCGAGCCATAGCGACTTGGAGAAGCGTAGCAAGGGTGAAACGTCTCAGCAGGATAACACACCTCTTCTCCCGCCGATAGGTCGGGAGCAAGGGCAAGTTAGAATTAATTTTACTCTGACCACAACTTATTTTCCAATTATTTTAACTAGCCCATGCGGACACTACAATTTGAAAAGTTTTTCCATTCGTCTTAACTATTTCTTTCACGTCCACAATTTTCCCAGAAGGTATAAGTAATTTGCCTTTTTTCTCTCCAACTACTTCGTTTCGTATAGCACCCGAGCCTTGTATTTCAGTTCTTTTATGAGCACGAATTGCAAATTGTACATCAGCATTCATTGGTTCTGTATTTATCAATTGAAAAGTTACTTCACATTCTTTGTATTCACAATTCCATTTTAATTCTTGTACTTCAATTGGATTATCAGAACATGATTGAACGAATGGAGCCAATATGAGAATAAATATTAGTCTATTCATATTTTATTTTCTTTCTCTTCTCTCATCAAAGATTAGCGAGCAAGGCTTAGTTTATGGCCATCTACATATTAATTAACCCAAACCTTATCACGATTTACTAACACCGCTCTTCTCCCGCGCGGCCTTTTGCGTCGGGAGCAAGGCCAAGTTAGAACTAACTTTACTCTTTATCTTTTGAAACTTTTTAATACAGCTTCATTTGTTATCCCTTTTTCGGTGTCTAAAAACTGAAAAAATTTCTTGATCGCCGTTTTTAGTTCACTTTCCGAACAATCTCCAATTTTGCTCATATACCATTTTTTAAAATGGCTATTAGCTATTCCTCTAGTGATTTCCTCAAATTTTTTTACATCGGTATTCCAACACAAAAAATCTATAAACAAACTGACTTTATAGCAATGTCTTCGTGCTGTTTTTACAGAGAATTTATTTGTCAAGTATTCCCCAAATTCTTTGTTGAGTTCTTTAAGAAATTTTTGAAATGGCTCTATCTCTTCCTCAGCTTCTTCTAGGGCTTCTAAAAATGTTTCCATCTGATTGCCGGGAACTACTATTTTTCCCGTAAATACCTTTGCCATTCTTAACCTTTGTACCAATTTAGTTTTGTTTACTATTCATACACCTAACACCGCTCTTCTCCCGCCGAAGGTCGGGAGCAAGGCAAAGTTATGAAGAAGTTCAATCTTGTATTTAACCGAAATAACACCGTTCTTGAGCCGCCGATAGGTCGGTTCCAAGACTTTGTTAGAATTAATTTTATTTTGACCCCAATTGTTTTTTCCATTATTTAGTAAACAGTGGTTGACTGAATAGAACCATCTTGGTTAAACCAAGTCCACTTTCCATATTTTTTTCCATCTATATACTCACCTCGAATATGCAAATAACCTTCTGACCATGCTTCCCATATCCCGTTTTTATTTGGTTCACAATACCGCATGTAGCCAGCCTTACTCCAACCGTGAATTGTCACCTCAGTATTTGGTGGACAAGGGAAATCAGTACTATTCATTGCTTTCCAAGTGTATTTATGACTATTTGATAGTTGCCATGACATTAAATACGGTAAGCCAACAAATAAAATGGCCAATAAACTGAGAATCCATAATGTCGCTTTGGCTATCCATTTTTTCATTTTGACTATCCTCAGTTTTTACAGTCATTGCCAATGTTCAGCCTAACAACGTTCTTCTCCCGCCGATAGGTCGGGAGCAAGGGAAAGTTAGAATGAATTTGTGATTATTTGGCGGGCAACAAAAACAAATTATCCACCCTACCCGGTTTAAAAACTAGGCATATCCCAAAAAGTACCAGCGAAAATAAAAATAGGCCAATTGAATATGTAAGCCACAAAAAGAAACCATCCAATTATAAAGTGTCCAATTGATTTGTTAAAAAATGGAAAATCTGCTGCTAAATTCGGAGTATATGGACCATAAAAAAAAGTAATTATCCCAATCATAAGATATATTAAATAGAAATATCCTAAATTGCGGTCAGGATGTTCCTTTTTTTCTTCTTTATATGTTATATATCGTACAGTTATATCAGGATTACCACAATTAGAACAAACTCCATCATGATTAAAAGGTAGAGATATGCCACATTCATCACATGATATTTCAGTTTTGTTAAAGGGTTTTGTACAACCACATTTTGGACAATTAACAGCTTTTTCAGATATTTTTGTACTACATTCGATACACTCAACTAATGCCATTTTTAATCCCTGTTTTATTGCCAATTAAAACAAAACCTAACCATTCATTATAAGGAAAATCTTCCCGATTACTCTTTAATATTAACAGTAAATTCAGGAAAATATCCCTAATAATTTAAATATCGGGAACATTTTCCAAATAATACCAATATTAACCATGTTATAAGGAATATTCTCCCTATTTAAGATATTATCCTGTCAGTGCATATAATGTTTGATATTATTCGCCAAACAAGGCATAATAACCAAATTGTATTTACACATCCCTTAAAATAATATATTAATCCAACTTAATTTTTATGTCAAGCGAAAACCCAAAAAAAAGTAATTTACTTTCAGAAATGAAAGATTTAATGCGTCGTTTGCATTACTCAATCCATACAGAAAATGCCTATTGTGAATGGGTTGCCAAATATATTAATTTCCACAAAATGCAAACACGAGAAACTCTATTTATAGAACCAGAAAAAAAAGTTGAAGATTATTTAACCTATTTAGCTGTACAAGCCAAAGTAGCTGCTTCCACCCAAAACCAAGCCTTTAACGCTCTTATTTTCCTGTACAAACGACTACTCGGACAACCTCTAAAAAACATAGAAGCAGTACGTTCACAAAAACAACCAAGTATTCCAATTGTACTAACACACGAAGAAGTCAAACAAATATTATCTTTAATGGAAGGAACATCGGAACTAATAGTTAAATTGCTTTACGGTTGTGGTTTACGGATAAGCGAAGCAGTTCGATTGCGAGTAAAAGATATTGACTATGGTTATAAACAGATAACAGTTAGAAATGGCAAAGGCATGAAAGATCGAGTTACTCCATTTCCAGAAATAACAGCACCACTCATACAAAACCATTTAGAACGAATTAAAACAATTCACACGCAAGATTTAGCTGCTGGATATGGTACTATCTACTTACCTTATGCATTAGAACGCAAATACCCAAATGCAGAAAAAGAGTGGATTTGGCAATATGTATTTCCCAGTGCTAAACTATCTATTGACCCTCGTAGCAAAGATAAAATAATCAGACGACACCATATCGACCAATCAACAGTTAACAAAGCAATTAAACAAGCTGTACAAACACTTGAAATAACCAAAAAAGTCAGTGCCCATACCTTCAGACATAGCTTTGCAACCCACTTACTCCAACGAGGCACAGACATTCGTACCATCCAATCCCTACTTGGCCACAAAGACCTTGAGACAACCATGATTTACACCCATGTATTAAAACAAGGTGGTGAAGGAGTTAAAAGCCCTTTGGATGATTTATATAGCAATGCCTTGAATTAATAAAATTTTAAACATAACCCATCATGTAGCACAATCTAACCACCATGCCTGAAAATACCATAAAAACCGAACTAGCCATCACTGGAATGATGTGTGCCAATTGTGTCAACACGGTAGAACGAACCCTAACGAAAAAAACTCCCGGAATCGTAACCGCCAACGTCAACTATGCCACTGAAACAGCCACTATAGAATACCTCCCCAACCAAACTAACACCAACAACATATGCAACGCAATCAAAAAAGCCGGTTATGGAGTTGCCATTAACAACATAGAAGAATCCAAAGCCAGTGAAATTATTGAACAAACTCGTAAATTTTGGCTTGGAATAGCTTTCACTCTACCCCTATTCCTACTCAGCATGGGACGAGATTTCAACTTATTAGGCGATTGGAGCCATGCCATTTATATCAATTGGATTATGTTGTTACTTGCTGCCCCAGTCCAATTTTATGTTGGTTGGGATTATTACATTGGCTCATGGAAGTCACTAAAAAATGGAGCGGCTAACATGGATGTCTTGATAGCAATGGGGTCATCGGTAGCCTTCTTTTATAGCATAGCTGTACTGTTAAACAGCAATTTAGGCGAACATGTTTACTTTGAAACTGCGGCAATGATTATCACCTTGATAAAATTAGGTAAATTGTTAGAAATTAAGGCCAAAAGCAAAACTGGTTCGGCGATAAAAAAATTAATTGGCTTGCAATCCAAAACAGCTAAAGTTATCCGTGATGGAGTGGAAAGCGATATAACAATTGAATCAGTTATGGTTAATGACATTGTTATAGTGCGGCCCGGCGAAAAAATTCCAGTGGATGGCAAAGTGATTGAAGGTAGTTCAACGGTTGATGAAAGTATGCTAACTGGGGAAAGCTTGCCAATTCAAAAACAAACTGGTGATTCAGTCATTGGAGCTACTTTAAATAAACAAGGATTGTTGAAAATTGTTGCCACTAAAGTCGGGGCTGAAACGGCTCTGGCTCAAATCATACGCTTAGTTCAACAAGCACAGGGCAGCAAAGCTCCCATCCAACATTTGGCCGATAAAGTAGCGAGTATTTTTGTACCAGTTATCATTGGAATTGCTATTATTACCTTATTAATCTGGTGGTTAGGTGTTGGGAGTGATTTCACCACCGCCATGATTCGGATGGTAGCAGTTTTAGTGATTGCTTGCCCATGTGCATTGGGATTGGCCACACCCACTGCAATTATGGTTGGAACTGGCAAAGGAGCCGAGCAAGGAATTTTATTTAAAAATAGTGAAGCTCTTGAACAGGCTCATAAACTGCAAACTATTGTATTGGATAAAACTGGCACGATAACTACTGGCAAACCAACTGTGACAGATATTATAGTGTTGAAATCGGTGGCAGAAGATGAAATTTTACGGTTAGCTGCTTCGGCAGAGCGTGGCAGTGAGCATCCGCTTGGAGAAGCAATTGTGCAAGCTGCGATTGACAGACAGCTTTCTTTAGCAGAGCCACAACAGTTTGAAGCGATTTGTGGTCAAGGGATTGTGGCAACAGTGGAAAATAAGCAGATAAATGTTGGCAAGCTTGTTTCAACTAATTTAACAACAACAGTTGAGCAATTACAAACTGAAGCTAAAACTGTTATGCAAGTTATTGTGGATAATGAATTAATTGGTTTGATTGCAGTTGCCGATACAGTCAAAACAAGCTCTTTGGAAGCTGTCACGAAAATGCAAAATCAAGGGCTGCAAGTGGTTATGTTGACTGGTGATAACCAAGCCACAGCTACAGCAATTGCCAAGCAAGTAGGTATAAGTAACGTTATAGCTGGAGTATTGCCAGATGAGAAGAGTCAAGCAATTAAAAAGCTGCAAACTCAAGGTTTAGTTGCAATGGTTGGAGACGGCATAAACGATGCTCCGGCTTTGGCTCAAGCGGATGTGGGAATTGCAATTGGCACTGGAACTGATGTAGCTATGGAAACTGCTGATATAACTTTAATAAGTGGAGATTTACGAGCAGTATCGCAAACAATAGCTCTCAGTCAGACAACCATGCGAGTTATTAAACAGAATTTATTTTGGGCTTTCGGCTATAATGTGTTATTGATTCCTATCGCAATGGGAGTTTTATATCCTTTCACAGCTTTGCCAATGGTATTACGAACTTTGCATCCAGCTTTGGCAGCAGCAGCTATGGCGTTAAGTAGTGTGTCAGTGGTGATGAATAGTTTACGATTGCGGAAATTTTAAGTAATTATTAATTGTTAATGGTTAATTATTAACTGATTTTGTTGCAGAAAGCTTTTATATTCCACCGATTTCATCGGTGGCTATTCACATATAACCATAGTGTCATTAAGGGCAACCATAAAGGATTGCCCCTACGGCAAGATGATGATTTGTAGGGGTAATCCATTGTGGTTACCCTTCAATATAAATATTTGTTTTCAATAACTTAATCTAAATGGTTATTGAGTACATTATTCTGAGTTAAAATTTATGAAAAATCTATGGAATGATAGCGAAGCCAGTAACTATCAAGATGATTTAGCTTTACGGGTTTACACATCAAGATTATTAGGACAAGAACCTGCATTGGTATTACATGGTGGCGGAAATACCTCCGTCAAATCCAATGCCACCAATATTTTTGGAGAATCTGAAGAATTATTGTATGTCAAAGGTAGTGGCTGGGACTTGGCTACTATTGAACCAGCCGGCTTCGCACCAGTTAAATTGTCAGTGTTAAAAAAATTGGCTGAATTACCAGAATTGAGTGACTTGGATATGGTACAAACTCAGCGTTCAGCCATGATTAATCCTTCTGCACCTAACCCATCAGTAGAAGCCATTTTACACGCTATTATTCCGTTTAAATATGTTGATCACACTCATGCCGATGCGGTTGTCACTATCACTAACACAGCTAGTGGAATGGAACGAATCCAGCAAATTTATGGTAATCGAGTGTTAATAGTTCCTTATGTCATGCCGGGTTTTGTATTAGCTAAACAAGTCTATGATATGACTAAAAATATAGATTGGAACCAGTTGGAAGGCATGGTGTTAATGAATCATGGGGTATTTACTTTTGCTGATGATGCTAAAACAAGTTATACCAACATGATAAAGCTGGTTACTGAAGCAGAGAATAACTTACCAAAAAATAACCCAATAAATAATGTAACTTCTGAAATTGATTTGTTAGAATTGGCCAAATTACGCAAAAATATTTCTACTGTAAAAGGTTGTGCGGTAGTTGCTAAATTAAACTCCGATGCGGCTTGTTTCAGTCAGCGAGATAATATTGATTCCATCGCAACACGCGGCCCTTTGACTCCAGACCATGTTATTCGCACTAAACGTATTCCTTTTATTGTTGGTACAAAAATTGAAGACTATGTTAAGGAATATAAAGAATATTTTTCTCGTAACACTGATGGTAAATTAACCTGTTTAAATCCAGCTCCTTGTTGGGCAGTTTGGCCGCAAGTTGGATTAGTCAATTTTGGTCGTAGTTATAAAGAAGCTGGTATCATTGCTGACATAACTAAACATACCATTCATGCAATTGAAATAGCTGAAGATTTAGAAGGTTGGCAAGCGTTGCCAGAAGCAGATATTTTTGCGGTTGAATATTGGGAATTGGAACAAGCAAAACTTGGTAAAAAAACTTCATCATTGCCATTACAGGGAAAAGTTGCTTTGGTGACAGGAGCGGCAAGTGGAATTGGTAAAGCTTGTGTAGAAGAATTGCATGCTCAAGGGGCAGCAGTTGTTGCTGTTGATATTAATCCAATTGTTACCGAACAACAGGCAGATATTTTGGGAATTGTTTGTGATATAACTAAAGATATTCAAAATGTTGTCGAAACAACAGTCCGTAAATTTGGTGGTTTGGATATTTTAATAAGCAATGCTGGTACTTTTCCTTCTAGTGCTAAAATTTCTGAAATGAATTCTGATACTTGGGATGCAAGTATGGCAATTAATTTAACTAGTCATCAACGGTTATTGACAGCTTGTTCACCATATTTAAAAGTTGGAATTGATGCTGCGGTGGTTATGATTGCTTCCAAAAATGTACCTGCTCCTGGGCCGGGTGCTGCTGCTTATTCAGTTGCTAAAGCTGGTCAAACTCAATTAGCAAGGATTGCAGCGTTAGAATTAGGCGAAGCTGGGGTGCGAGTTAATGTTTTGCATCCAAATGCTGTGTTTGATACTGGGATTTGGACTAACGAAATATTGACTAAACGGGCTGAACATTATGGTGTAACTGTTGAGGAATATAAAACTAATAATATTTTACGAACTGAAATTACTTCAAAAGATGTGGCCAATTTAGCTTGTGCGATGGTTGGGCCTATTTTTGCTAAAACAACTGGAGCTCAAATTCCTATTGATGGTGGTAATGAAAGGGTTATTTAAGAAGGAAAGTGAGAAGGTGATTGTATAGCAATTCTTAATTATGAATGGTTAATTATTAATTAAATTCTACAAAAATATCAATTATTTATTTTGTATTACTGTAATCTATTTAATCGGGAAATGCTATAATTCACCAAATCGAAAAAAACTATATTAAGCTACTTAAAGGTCGAAAAAATGAGAAAACTAACTGTTTTACTAACTGTTTTATCCATATCTGCCCAAGCTGAAATTATAACTGATGGTACACTCGGCCAAAATATTAATCTACCCGGCCCAAATTTTCAAATTGACGCTAGTTTAGGTCAACAACACGGTGATAATTTATTCCACAGTTTTCAAGACTTTAATTTGAACAGCTTGGAAAGTGCTACTTTCTCTGGGCCAGACAGTGTTCAGAATATCCTTAGTCGAGTTACGGGCGACAATTCCTCAAATATTGATGGTTTAATCCGTTCCACAATTCCAAACGCTGATATGTATTTTCTTAATCCCAATGGGATAATGTTTGGGCCAAATGCTCAATTGGACGTGCAAGGCTCTTTTCATGCCAGCACCGCTGATTATTTACGATTAGGAGAAAATGGACGTTTTGATGTTCGTTCTCCAAATGATAGTGTTTTAACCGTTGCTCCACCTATGGCTTTTGGTTTTTTGAATGCACCTAGTGATATTGAGATACGAGGTAGTCATTTATCAGTAGTGCCTAAATCAAATCTATCCATGACAGGTGGAAACTTAACTCTGCAAGATGCCGAATTATCTGCACCAAGTGGCCAAATTAATATTGTAAGTGTTGCTTCAAAAGGTGAAATTACTCCTAAACAGAATGATTTAAGTATGCAAATTTCTGATATGTCGAGTTTCACTAAACTTGGACATATTGAAATGATAAATTCCCAAATTGAAACTAGTGGCTCTCCATCTGGTGGTACAACTATTCGTGGCGGCCAACTCAAAATGAATAATTCATCAATTTATGCTAATAATTTAGGTGACACTGATGGTAAATATATTGATATTGAAATCAGTGATTCAATCCAAATTCAAGGTGATTTATTTGGTGTAATAAGCCATGCTTTCGGAAAAGGTGATGCAGGGCATGTTGTTATTTCTACACCATATTTGGAAATTGATCAAGGTACAATTGATACCAGTACCAAAGGGGAAGGCAATGGTGGTAATATTGATATTAAAGCAGTTAAAGTAGATATAACTGAAGGTGGAATAGTTGCTAGTGATAGCTATAGTGCTGGTAATGGAGGAGATATTAATATAACTGCAACTAAATCATTATCAGTTGTTGACAAACGTATTTTTTTAACTTTAGAACAAGCTGATTTTATTAGTACTATTGGTTCTGCATCGTTGGATAAAGGTGATGGAGGACGCACTATAATTAATACTGGAAAATTGATTTTGGACGGCTCAGGAATTGCGTCAAATAGTCATATAAGTGGTAATTCAGGTGAAATATTAATTAATGCAAATTCATTCGATATGATTAATGGTGGTTCTATTTCTGCAACAGTTATGAGTCAATCTACCGGACAAGGTGGTAGCGTTATTTTAAACATTAAAGAAAAAATCTATATAACTGGTTTTCGTCCCGGCCTAACTTTTACTACAACCGATGTATTTGAAAATCTCCAAAGTGCTATTGTTTTAATAACTTTTGGAACTGGTAATGCTGGTAACGTTAACTTATTTGCTAAAGAATTAGTTGTAGAGAACAATGCATCCATAGCTACAGCAACAACTGGTCTTGGTGATGCAGGTAATTTAACTATTGATGTAGATAATTTATATTTGACTAACGGAGGAGTTATAACCAATAGTAGTGGGGGGATGATTGGTGGCAAAATATTTCCCGGTTTTGGCCCAGCTGGTACACTTAAAATAACTGCTAAAAATGAAATTGTGGTATCTGGACAAAGTGCTTTTACAGCAAGTGGTTTATTGACCAATACTTTAGTCTCAGCTCCGGGTGGCAATATCGAAATTGAAACTGACAAATTGACTCTTGCCGATGGCGGAACTATTTCAGCTAATAGTTTAGGAACTGGTGATGCTGGTACGTTAGATATTAAAGCTAATACAATTAGCTTGACAGATGGTGGCAATATCACAACTTCATCTGCTAATGCTGCTGGTGGTAATATAGCTTTGACTAGTTCAAATTTGCTGTTTTTACGAGATGGTCAAATAACTACGAGTGTTGGTACTGGAGTTGGTAAAGGTGGTGATATAACAATAGATAACCCTATTTTTATAGTTATGGATGGTGGTAAAATCAAGGCTCAAGCTGATGCTGGGCGAGGTGGTAACATTAGTATTAAATCTGACCAATTTATCACTTCTCCTGATAGTTTGATAAGTGCATCTTCAAAACTAGGAATTGATGGGCAAGTGAGGATTGATTCACCTGATATGGATATGGCTGGTTTTTTAGTTATATTGCCGGGTGGTTTTGTAGAAGCAAATATGAAGAGTTGCAATACTAAAGATATGAAAAGTAGTTTTAAGGTTAATCCAAGACATAGAATAGTGCCGTTTTCAGATTCTAATATTAATTAAGAAATGTGAATAGACTTGTTATTAATCATTGCAATCTTATTGAAATGAAAGGTAAAAAATTATTTAGGAAAGATATTTAATATTATGATAAACTGATGAACAAGGAATGTGTATGAGATATAGCGTTTCCCGATTGAGTACAATACAAAAATAGTTAAAAACCTTCAAGGTTTTCAAAACCTTGAAGGTTTCGTTATATTGTTTATTCAATTGAGAAATACTATAATTTCGTCAACCACCTTCTTAATAGAGGCGATAAGTTAAAGTTGTTTAACATTATTTCATATGTGTTCCTTAAAAGATTTGATAGTTGAATTATAAAACTTATTTTGCTTAATAACCTTAAGAGAGCGAGTATAAATATGCAAGTATTAAATGAACTGTTTGAAAAAAATAAAAATTGGGTGACAAAGATAACGGATGAAGACCCACAATTTTTCACTCAGCTTGCTAAAGACCAAAAACCAGAATATTTATGGATAGGTTGTGCAGATAGCAGAGTTCCACCGAATTTGATAGTTGATTTGCCACCTGGAGAAATATTTGTTCATCGTAACATAGCTAACCTTGTGGTTCATACCGATTTAAATTTTTTGTCAGTGATGCAATATGCGGTTGATGTGCTTAAGGTTAAGCATATAGTTGTTTGTGGGCATTATGGATGTGGTGGAGTTAAAGCTGCTTTAGGTGATCATCAATATGGTTTGATTGACAATTGGTTACGGCATATTAAAGATGTTTATAATCGCTATGTGGAAGAAATTAATAGCTTGCAAGATGAAGAAGCAAAATTTCGTTTACTTTGTGAAAAAAATGTTATTGAACAGGTAACTAACGTATGCAATACCACAATTGTACAAAATACTTGGAAATCCGGTAGGGAATTATCGGTGCATGGTTTAATATATGATATTGCAGACGGAATGCTGAAAGATTTGGAAGTTTGTACTACTGGTCAAGAGCAAATTGGTTCTGCATATAAAATGGTTTAAATGTAGGCTTTTCAGACCTGCCAGGTTTCCAAAACCTGGCAGGTCTTTTAAATAATAAATAAATTTTTAAATTAATTACTTAATATATGAACACACGTTTATCACTTATCTGTATTTTAATTCTATTATCTGGTTGTTTTGGCAGTAAAGACAATACTGAACCACCAGCTCCTTTAGTTGAATTAACTCCAACTTTAACATTAAAAACTCTATGGACTGCTGATATAGGAAGTGGCGATGATACTGGCCACGCCAAATTAATCCCAGTTGCTTACGATGGGAAATTATTTACTGCTTCTACTGATGGTTTGGTTCAAGCTCTTGATCTAACCAATGGCAAACCAATATGGCAACAAGAATTAGATGTCCCAATTTCAGGTGGCCCTGGAATTGGTGAAGGTTTAATATTAGTTGGCTCTAAAAAAGGAGAAGTTATAGCATTGTCTGAAATTGACGGTGTTGAGCAATGGCGTACTCAAGTGTCCAGTGAAATTTTAGCAACTCCACGTATCAGTCAAGGAATTGCAGTTGTGCGGACTGGGGATGGAAAATTATTTGGATTAGATAGTAAAAATGGCAGTCGCTTATGGATATATGAAAGGACAAGAGCTTCTTTACTTAGTTTACGTGGTACAAGCACTCCAATATTAATACAGGATTTGATAATTGCTGGCTTTGACAACGGTAAAATAGCGTTGTTGGAATTAAGAACTGGCAAGGTGTTATGGGAAACAGCTATTGCAGTTCCACGCGGTCGTACAGAGCTTGAGCGTATGGTTGATATTGATGCTGATCCAATATTGGAAGGTGAGATAGTTTATGTAGCTAGTTATCAGGGTCATACTGTGGCTATTGATCTTGCGAAAGGTGGATTGTTGTGGCAAAAACAAATATCTTCTTATGCTGGATTGGGAGCTGATTCGAGTTATCTATATATAACTGATCCAAAAAGCCATGTCTATGCTCTTGAACGTCATTCTGGCGATGATTGGTGGCGGCAAGATAAATTGCAGGCTCGTGGTGTGACAGCTCCGGTCAGCATTGGGGATTATGTGGTAGTTGGGGATATGGAGGGTTATTTACACTGGATGTCACAAGATGATGGTAGTTTTGTTGCTCGTCATCGTATTGGAAAGACTCCAATTACCTTGCCAGCATTGGTTATTGATGATACTTTGATAGCTTATAATAGCGATGGAAAAATTGTGGCTCTTGGTTATAAGTAGGGTATTTTAGACCTTTCCATCCTTTCCTTAAGTTAGGAGAGGAGTGAGAGGTAATTTTCTTGTTTCTAATATATTCAAGATGTTGATTAAATGGGTTTATATAATGCCAACGGCTGAATATAATACTAGTGATTATCTTAAAACTAATGAAGATATAACTGAATACCTTAATGCTGCGTTGGAAGAAAATAACCCTTGAAGTATTTCTTATGGCATTGAATAATGTTATTGAAGCTACCAAGAAAATTCCACATATAAATCAAGATAATATCTTATCAGAAAAAAGTGATATTGGCGGTTTATTGAAGGTGTTTAGGCAATTGGGTATTAAGTTGAATTGTTGAGTATTAAGGTGCGTTGGACGCACCCTAATATTTTTGGTATTTTTAGCGAGGTTTAACACTTTCCATATCTAAATCAAAGGTAAAACTATCTGGTTGTTGGTGCATTTTTACACTATAGACAGTAATACCTCCAAAAGCATCAGGAACACCTACGCAAGGAATTTGTAATATTCCATCTGTGTAATAATTTGCCATACTACAACCATCAGTTGATGAATTTTCAAGAGTAGTATCTTGGTTTACAGTAATACCACAAGATTCTGGATCATCAACACATTTTTGAATTCCTTCCTGTTTACCTTCCTTTTTGCCTTCATCAAATTTATCAGTAGAAGTATCATCTGAACTAACGGTAATACCACAAGATTCTGGATCATCAACACATTGTTGAATTCCTTCTTGTTTGCCTCTATCAAATTCACTAAGAGGTTCTGTACCTTTTGAACTTTTGGTTGTAAGCTTATACAATTGTTCTCCAGTTTGAGTACGAAAATCAATATCTAACTGAGTATAATTTACATTTGGGTTTGACAATGTGATTTTATTTAGAAATTCATCATCTTTATCATAAAGTTTAGCTACTCTTCCACTAATAACTAACTTTATTTCATTCCCTATTGCACTAGTTTCGTTACTATTGAGATAATCACCTCCAGCAGTATATTCTGTTATCATCCAATCACTTGAATAAGAATTACCAAAATGTTGAGAATACTGAGTTCGTAAATCTTTTGTGAGAGTTATAAAGCTTTCACTTGCAATTAAATTTAGGTGAAAAACTCCAATTGACTTGATATAAACTTCAATATCACCAGATAAATTTACAGGAATTGTTAAAATTCCAGATTTAGAAGTACAATTAACAACTCATCATACACCAAAAATCGTTTAAATATATACGTATTTAATACATTTATCCACAACTGACGCTACTTTATGTGCAAAGTCACCCGATGAGACCGGACATGTCAGACCAAATAATAACCGTTTCACTGAAAAATTGATTAGTTCACGGAATATGAACGTTCCGGGACATCATGAAATTTCTGCGAAACTCATCTTGGTTTTGATTGTTAATTCTGTTAATTCTTTAATCCTGTGAATTCTGATTCAGACAAACTAACCTAATAAAAAATAAAGAATACCTATGTCATTAGTAACTATCACAAACAAAGGCCAAATATCAATTCCAAAAGATATACAAAAGTTATTAAAATTGAATAACGGTGATAAAATTGAAATAATTGCCACTAAAAATGGTACAGCTATAATTCAGCCAATTTCAAAAAAAGTTGATGATGTATTTTGTAAATTGCATAAATCTGGCAGAAAAACTGTCTCAATAGAATCAATGAATATTGCTATCCAAAAAAGAATTAAATATAAATTTAAATGAAAGCAATTGATACTAATATTTAGAATTTCAAGATTAGAAATTTTGGATTCAATTTATGAACTTTCCTTAATGCCCATTCTAAAATTTGAAAACTTAAAAGCAATACAAGAATTTATCCCAATTGTCAAAGAAAATAACTATGATCTTTCAGATTTATTAATTGCCTATTCTGCAAAAAGTAAAGGTTGTAAAAAAGTAATTACCTTTGACAAAAAAGCATCAAAATTCAATTTGTTTGAATTAGCCATGTAGGAACGGTGCAACACAGTAAAACCAACCATTTGTCAGAATCAGGATTCACAAGATTAAAGGATTTTCAAGATAGGATTGTTGGTATTATTGAGTTTTATCCTGCCAATCCATAAATTTTGGATGTGCAAAGTCACCCGATGAGACCGGACATGTCAGAGCAAATAATAACTGTTTTGCTGAAAAATTGATTAGTTCACGGAATATGGATGTTCCGGGGACATCATGAAATTTCTGCGAAACTCCTTTTTGGTATTAATTTTCTAACAAAATCCCGATTGAAAGCATACCAAATTATTGGGACTGCTAGTCCGCAACCAAAATATGCAAGTAATAATTGTATATGACTTAATGAATTAAGCAGTAATTTGGAATAAATCGGAGCTGGGTATAAATAACCATAGCTGTAGATAAATTCTGCTCCACCGCTTGCGGTTATTGTTGCGACAGAATGAAATACCAGCAGCCATAAAACTATCGTGGTTAGTAGGAAAATTATTGAGTTACCAACTATTTGGTTAAAAATTCGGCGTTGTGGAGTGGCTAAAAACCAAGCCCAAAGGACAGGAAAACCAACGGTATAAATAATCAGTGGACTAACATATATTGTCCATCGGCTACGCTGGCTTTGGTCTTTTGGTTGCTTTTTGGTTAATAAATTGGTGCGAACAAACCATCTGTCACCTTTTGATTCGTGCAATTCAACTTGTTCTTGATGGAACCATAAACTTGCCATTTCCCCAACTACGATACGCAATCCGGGTAATATAACTGAGTTGACGGAGAACCACCAGAGCACAAAGGCTGGAATTAACCATAGTAAAAAATGGAGGGTAAATTTTATTAAAGGTTTAAGCTGCTTCATTGGTTTTAACTGGATGAGTGATAATATAATATAACCAACTGCCAAAGATAACTATCATAGTGATATTTATTAAAACTATCCAAACTTGTTTATGGGCAAGGTTGAAATATTCTGGCATCCAGTCGCCGATGTAAAATAGGCTTATTAAACGAAATATATTAACGGCTTGGAGAACTAAAATTCCAAGAACAATTCCCCAGAGTTTTTGTTTCCAACTGCTTTCAAATGCTATAATGGCGGCGAGTAATAACCATGAGGCTGAAAGACCTGAACAGTCGTCAGCTACTTCAAGTGCAAAGCCATGAGTCCCATGTCGCATAACTCGGTCGATGAGAATCATGTTGTCGTCAAAAAGGTGGATGAAGAAGCCGGATATTTTGGCTAGTAGTAAGCAGAATAGGTTGATTGCTGGAAGAAGGCCATCCCATTCAAGGGTGGCAAGGCCGATAAGGGCTAAAATACAAAATATGGTGAGGAATTTGGTCATGTTTTTTTTACAGGGATTATCTTATTCTTATCAATTTAAACCAAAATGAATACCGCAGAGCGGTATGGTATAGACATTCCCAACGAGACGTTGGGAACGAGATAAAATCTACATTTGCCTACGCAACTTTGGTTCAACTGCCTTAGCCATTGCATTAACATCTAAGTCTTGATCCAGAAATTCTTGAATCTGTTTGGCAATTTTTTGTGGGTCTTTAATGGCCTGATGGTAATCCACATAATGAGTTTCAATTGTACGTCCTAATACTTGTTTAATCTGCCGAATTTGAGCGGCGAAGCTGGCTTTCAGTTTATCTGGTGGTAGTTTAGCACCGGGACGGTTCAAATTTTTGAGCATAACCTCTTGAGAAGCTAACACTTCATCTAAATTACGCTGCATAAAAATCACTTTGAATTTATGGGTGCGAGGTGGAAGAAACGGCAATAGTTGAGCAATTATTTTGACTGCTTTACCATCTGCTTCTGGTAACCAACCTCTATCAGTCTGTAAATGTTTGGTTTTTTCATACTCATAATAACCTTTTAAATTATTACTATCAGCTTCCCGTTTTCCATCGGTTAAAATTGGAACTCCACCAGCTTCAAGCATTTGCATCATCATAGAAGTACCAGAACGAGGCAATCCAGAAACTATAATTATATCACAAGGTTTTTCTGTTGGTTTATCAGATGGTTCTAATTTTACTTTTTGAACTTCATTTCCACCATTTATTTCTGTTATTTCAATAGCCTTTCTAGCTTTATGCTGTTTGATAATTTTACCAATTTCAGCAATTGCATCGGTATGAACTTGAGCTTCTTTGGGTTTATGAAGTTTATGGGCATAGAGTTGTTCTAAACTATGGTGAGCTTTGAGTAAATTAGGATTTTGATAAAGAGCTGTTTGAAATGATTCTTCTGCTTTTTGTAATTGTCCTAATTTTTCTTGAATAAGTCCTAAATAGTAATGAGCAATCGGAAAATGAAATTGTAGACCTAAAGCTTTATGAGCTAAATTAGAAGCCTTGCGATATTTAGTTTGAGCTAATGCAATCCGGGCTAAACCTAAATAAGCATCAGCATTATGAGGGTCATAAGAGATTACCGTTTTAAAACTAGCTCTGGCCTTAGGCAAGCTGTGCATTTCTAGGTAAACTTGTCCCAATAAGTTATGTAAATTAACCGCTTTGGGATTAATTTTTTCAGCTTTTTCCAAGGTGGTAAGAGCTTCTTCATATTTGCCTTCATTAAATAGAATATCACCTAACAGATAGTGCATAAAAAACGGGTCGAATTGAGCCTGACTACGCAAATTAAGATATTGCTGTCTTTCCATTTGGCTCATTAATGGTTCTTTATCTTCTGGTTCAGTTTGGTCTAATTTATCTCGCATCACTGCTTCTTCAACTTCTTTGAGAGCAGCTTCTTCTATTTTTTCTTTATCCTGTTTACGTTCTTGTAAAACTTTATGAAAGTCTTGTAATTCTATTTTAGCGGCTTGGGATTCTTCCCGTCGCCGTTTTAACATGGCTTCCACAACTTGGCGTTGGACTTGAGTTTGCCCTAATAGTTGATAACAGTAAGCTAGGCGTATTCCAAATCTATGTTCCATCGGCCATTCTTGCCATAGTTTTTCAAATATACCAACTGCATTGCCAACTTGCCCACAGTCTAAATAGGCTTGACCCAAATTGTAATCCAATTCCCGTTGAGTTTCGCTAACAGCTTTGCTTTGGTCACTATCTGGTTTATCAATATAACCAAGTGCAACTAATTGTTCTATGGCTTCTTGGGATTCATTGTCAGATAAAGCTTTCTCCGGTGCATGTTGGCCAGCATCGCCTTCAACTTCATCCCAAGATGGTATGCTGGTTATTTCTGGTGGTTCTTTATAAATGTCAAGCAGGACATCGCCGTCCATATCTTCGCCGATTGGTAAGCCAAATAGACTGAGAATAGTTGGGGTGACATCAAGTAGTCTAGTGCCGTGAATAAGGTGGTCTTGTTTGATACCGGGGCCGGTAGCGAGAAAAATACCATGATCACGGTGTTCGGCGGCTGGACCAGCCGGTTCTTTAGGAATGGCTTTTGGGCGTAAATGGTCCGGATGAAAGCCATGATCGGAAACAATAATCACAACGGTTTCTCGCAAATCAACCAAATTCAGCAAGTTTTGCAGCATAATATCGTGGTAAATATAACCCATTGTTACGACATTGTTATATAATTCAAAGTCTTTTTCTGGAATCCAGTCTTGCCGAGGTGGATGGTATTTCATAAAACCATGCGAAAAATGGTCGATGGCATCAAAGTAAACCGCCATGAAGTCCCAAGGTTCATTTTGAATAAGATGGGTAGCGGTGGCTTGAATGGTGCTGGCTTCGGATAGGACTCTGGCAACTCCAATAGGCCGTTTATCTTTTTCAAGGTCAATATCAAGGAGTAAAGGGATAAATGGTTCAAGGACATCAGCGACTAGTTCTTGGGGGTAGACTCGCAAGTCCATTAAAGCATCATTAAGTCGGGCTGGGTGGATTGTTTCTGGGAGTAATGGCCAAATTTGGTCTGGTTGGCGTGGTGAATGGTGAAATTGATTGGAGACCATCACGCCGTTAATTGGTTCGGCTGGATGAGATGGCCACCAACCGATAACGTTACTTTTATAGCCTTTTTGGTTGAGAATATTCCAGATTGCTTTGGTTTTACGGGATAAGTTGGTTATTGGGCGAATGGTTTTTTTGTCAGGGGTTGGTTCGCTGAAACCGTAGATTCCATGATTGAAGCAGTGTTTGCCAGTGGCGATGCTGGTCCAGAGCATGGGGGATAATATGGGATGTAAGGTCATCATTTCGGACATGGTTCCATGTTCGACAAGGGTTTTCATGCCGGGCATTTTGCCTTGTTCCATCAAAGGGTGAATGACTTTCCAGTCTGCGGCATCCCAGCCGATAAGTAATACTTTTTTATGTTGCATATTTTATAAGGAGATTTATTATATGTTGTAGATATGATTGATAACGATAAAATTTACCGACTATATATTTTTAAATAATTGATTATGTGTACCTATTCTACTGAAATAGACGATATCATCTTCATTTAAAGAATAAATCACTAACAGATTACTACCCAAATGAAATTCTCGGAAATCCTTATACTCACCTAATAATGAATGATCATTAGCTTCAAATGGTAAAGGTTCATCATTCATTAGGCAATGAGAATATTTTATAAATTTAGTAAAATGTTTGTCACTTAAGCTAACTTTCTTCCAATCTTTCAGGAAAGATTTGTGTCGGTATAAAACTCTACTCATGGAAGTTTTAAATCTTCAAGTGACAAGGGTTCTACGTTCTTACCCTGCCTAACGTCATCTAGCACTTTACGAGTTGATTTATTAGGTATTTTAACTTCAAAAGGTAAACCTTGATTTAATTTAACTTGATATAAAAATAAGTTAAATGCTTCACTCATTGTTAAACCAAGCTGTTTAAAAACTTTCTTGGCTTCTTCTTTTGTTTCTTCATCTAACTTGACACTGGTTGTTTTTTTAACAGTTATTGTAGTCATTTTTTATCCTTTAATGATAAACTATCGTAGTATATAGTATAGCATCCCAGATAAAATAATATCTCCCTCGGTGGTACTTTTTTTCAATTATACTTCACACGCTCATAACTTGAATTCTTTTTGATTCTTTAAAATATTGAAAATACAAATTAATAGTCTTTTCTTTTACAATACTTCGGACAGTTTTTATAACATATTGTTATTATGTAATTATTTATTTCAAAGGAAAATAACAAAACATTTAAATTTCAATAAGTTATAATTTTAACTAAGCTCTGTTTTCAAAAACTGTCCGAACTATTGCTTTTAATAATGTTTCAAGTTGTAGACGTGTTTAAGTATATCAACGCACTTCCTTGGTGCAAGTGAAAGGGAGGCTCAGCGGATAACATTGGCCTTGTTCCATCAATGGATGAATAACTTTCCAATCTGCGGCATCCCAGCCGATAAGTAATACTTTTTTATGTTGCATATGGTAGGGGGTGTTAGTTGAAGGAGTCCAAGATTTATCTTGTTATCAAATTAAAATTTGAACTCCTGATGGTCAGGTAATAGTTAGGAGAGATATTTACTTTTCAGCTTTATCATTTTCAGTCAAAAATTTGTCCCGTCTTCTTCGGAATGCTGCCAAACCAATCGCTCCAAGTCCTAATAAGTTTAACATGGTTAATTCGGCTGGGAGGTCGGCGGATACTGCTCCTGTATCCCCAACCCTGATGGCCGCACCGGAGTCGTCATAAGCCCATTTCGTAATATTGAGTTCCAAACCAGGATTCGTATGATTCCAATTTGCTTTCGCCCACCCATATTTAGTTCCTCCGTCACTCCCAGTGAATCTGAATCCAAAGTATCCAGTCGACCCCGGCTCAAATTGCCGGTTAGGGTTACTACTTGACTCGAAGAACCGGCAATTATTCCAGCTCCCCGCCCCAGGGGTGGCCTGTACCACATCCCCGGCATTAAGACGAATCATAGCATAGTAGTTAGTCCCGATCGCTTCCCCGTTATTATTGCAAATCCATACGTCATCTTCGGAGTTAGTAGCAACGTCATAGAGTCCCATGTTCAAACCGTTCCCTAGCCCATCAACATCAAATAGGGAGTCAGCAAAGGTAACATTGAGTCCTGCCGTAAATATTTGCCCCCCCCCCGTTATAAATTATGGTCGCAAACGCCCCCGAAGCACTTAGTGTTAGACCAAGTCCAATCCCGCAGTGGTAAATTCCGGTCATAGGGCTGCGGGCATTACGACTAGTTGATTCAAGTTGTTGAAATTTCATGAGTAATTCCTCGTTAGTATTCTTAACAAAAAGATGCACAATTACCCCACCAGAGCCATCGCCAGAGATATAACCCAAATCAGTATTGATTCTGCTCATAAAGCCGGTGTTATTAAACTATCTCAATCGTGACAGCTTGGTATCAGATAGTGACACACCGATGGGGCAGTGCGTATTATAAATAATTTGGTATCTGCATACCGATTGCATATGATATTTTTCCGTATATTTCAAAAACTATTAAGCTGTTTCAGCCGGGTAGGGTCGGTGAAGCAGTGCGTTAGCGACCATTTTCAAATTAATTGCAAATATCGGAAGGTCGGTTTCACTGCCTAACACCGCATAGGCATCAACTTAAGGAAATAATAAAATATTTTCAATGAGTTACAATTTTTATCTCGTTCCCAACGTCTCGTTGGGAATGCCTACCATACCGCTCTGCGGTATTCATTTGGATTTAAATCGTGGCAGAGCCACTTAAATTAGGTATCAAGGTAGAACCTTGATACCAGAAAAAATGATAACTTATTGAAAATAAATATTATTCCTTAAGTTGATGCCTATGCGGTTTCACTGCCTAACACCGACCCTACCAATCTACCGGTTCACATGAGACATATTATACAATATTTAACGAATTCAGCAAAAATTATTAAGCTGTTTCAGTTTCAGCCAAAAGTTTATCCCGTCTTCTTCGGAAAGCTGCTAATCCAACTGCTCCGAGTCCTAAGAGATTTAACATGGTTAATTCGGCTGGGAGGTCGGCGGATACTGCTCCTGTATCCCCAACCCTGATGGCAGCACCTGAATCATCGTAGGCCCATTTTTTAATATTAATTGTTGCTGTCCCACCTGATTCCGTTACTTTAATTGCCGCCCACCCATATCTAATCCCCCCACCCAAGCCCATGAACCTGAATCCTAAGTATTTAGTTGTATTGTAGAAATTCCCTACATTTGTTTTCGCGGCAGTGGCCAACTTTAGTCTATGTGTAAACGTAAACCCGGCCGCAGTCGTCCCAACAAGGTCTCCAATTCCTAGCGGTGTGGCTTTCCCCACCTTGCCCCCCGTCCCGACAGCAGAATTAGTCCCTTTATTAGACCCACGCACATTCGAAGAGTAGAACCCAAATAGAAAAAGATAATTACTAGTGCCATTCCCATAGATATTAAGCCCGGTCCTGCCAGTACTCTTATCGACGGTTAAAGTAATGTTTCCGGCTTGGAATATAACAGCTCCATAAGACGCAGTTGGTACCACCAGCCCACAGGTTAGAAAAGGGTAGGTAATGAAGTTTTTATTCATATCTGTTGCTCGTTGTTATACTTCACACGTCTATAACTTGAACATTTTATAAAGAAAAGTTGAATTCTTTATATTTTCAATCTTTTAAAGAATCAAAAAAAGTTCAAGTTGTGAGCGTGTGAAGTATATTAGGGTTAAGAAGTAGTCTATAAAATTACATCCCATCAGAGCCATCGCCCAAGATATGACCCAAATCAATATTGATTCTTACTCATAAAACAGGTGTTAAGTACTGAAGCATAAGTTTTTAAAAAATAATTAATTAAAAATCAAATAGTTATTTTGTTAATATATACGATAATTTGTGCTTATGTACTTATAATATTATCTCAACATGACAGTGTGGGATTAGATGGCGACAGACCGATGGGCTAGTGTGTGTTTAAAAATAGAGTTTGATCTGCATACCGTTCACATGAAGCATATTATACAACCTTTTAGGAAAAATGCAAAAATTATTGAGTTGTTTCAGTTTCAGTCAAAAATTTGTCCCGTCTCCTTCGGAAAGCAGCTAAACCGATAGCTCCAAGTCCTAAGAGATTTAACATTGATAATTCGGCTGGGAGGTCGGCGGCTGTGGGTGGATTTGGTGGATTTGGAGGAGTTGGACACCCAGTCCTATCACATCCCACACCTATTGGATCACCGGACCTGTCAAGAGCCATTTTCGACACCCTAATCTCTAAATTACCCCCAACTATAGTTACGTTTAATTGCATCCATCCATACATAGGTGTGTTGTTGCCAGTATTTTTTATTTTGAACCCTGCGTAACGGGTGGTATTAGCGAAAGAACCTCCAAGATTTTGGAAAATGCTGCTGGAGTAATCCCAGGTCACAAAGGAGAGATTCGTATTTCCCCACGGCTGCCCAGCGGAAACGAGGTCCCCTGCCCCAAGAGGCGTAATCTTCCCCCCTCCCCCGACGAATCCATACGCGGCACTAGGCCCCATAATGTACGGTACGAGAACACCATTGGTTGCATTCATCTGCACGAGACGCGTAGTTACCGTTTGGATCATTGCACTACCCTGGGCACCAATCACGGAAACACTAAAAGTTTGCGCACCTGCAGTATCAATATCAGCCGTAGCAGCTATCCCATAACAAGGATAGGCTGCAGCGATAACCAAAGCAACGGGATGTATGTTTTGTTCGATGGCGGTAAATTTCCGATTTACCAAAAATTTCTCACTATTTTTTTGCTTATGTTCATGATTCATACTCTTTCTATCCCTCAAATGTTATATATAACCCACCAGAGCCATCGAACGAGATATAACCCAAATCAGTATTGATTCTTGCTCATAAAGCGGTGTTATTTCTCTCGTTCCCTCGCACCAGCGTGGGAATGCAGTTAGGACGCACCAGCGTCTTTTGTCATAAATAGCGACGCTAGTGCGTCGAGAATGGGTTACCACGCCAGTGCGTGGGAACCAGAAAAGAGGATATTTATTTTTCAGCTTTTTCATTTTCAGTCAAGAATTTGTCCCGTCTCCTTCGGAAAGCTGCTAAACCGATAGCTCCAAGTCCTAAGAGATTTAACATTGATAATTCGGCTGGGAGGTCGGCGGCTGTGGGTGGATTTGGTGGGGCTGGACACCCAGCACCGGTATTCCCAACGTCGATAGGATCACCAGTTGGATCAAGTGCTAATTTCGTTACGGTAAATTTAACTTTCCCAGCAGCAAGCGACACATTCATTTTCAACCATCCATATATCGGCGTAGGAAGTGTTTTGTGTTTTAACTTGAAACCAGCGTAATTCGTCGAAGTGAAATTTCCACTAACCATAGTAGCGTTATTGCTAGACGATGTGGCTACAGTGGCAAATCCTGCCCTATTAGAGGCGAAGACTTGGCCTGTTCCAACAATATCACAGGGTAGCAATGTTTTTATCACTAAATTAGCGCCCACAAACCCCTCTGACGCAGCAAGATAACTGGCGGGATTACGACCATTACTCGATAACCCTCCTAACATAATCCAGCCCACCCTGACCGTTCGGCTACCCGTCGCGGTTTTAACACTAAAGCGTTTAGTGCTACTCGTCCCAGCAGTCCGACTTTGAGTAGCGCTATTGACGACTATATCCCCGTCACCACCGAATGCATGCATAGGTGTTATCATAGGTATTGTTAAACACATACCGACAGAGGCAATCTTAGTCGTATAGTTCGCATCAACGTTCGACACACATTTTATTCGTTTCATCGTATATTCCTCAAGTTAAATATTTAACCCACCAGAGCCATCGAACGAGATATAACCCAAATCAGTATTGATTCTTGCTCATAAAGCGGTGTTATTATTTAACTATCTCGTTCGTGACAGTGCGGTATCAGATAGCGACACACCGATGGGGTAGTGTGTGTTTAACAAATAGAGTTTGGTATCTGCATACCGTTCACATAGTTATATTATAGAATGATTTTTTGAATATTTCCAACACCTTATATAGCTCAAAAACCTATCCCATTATGGGATAAAAATCCCGTTATGGGACAAAAATCATCCTATTAATTTATAAAAAATAATTTAATCAATATCTTCCACTTTATTTTTAAACTCATAAAAAATGAAAAAAGTCCGTTTTTTATCCTTAAATGGGATATAATGGGATATTTTGAAGAAAATAAAATTAATTTGTGGGGTAAAATAGGCGTTAAATGGGTATTAAATCGGCGTTTGAGAGAGTGTTTTTGATGTATGTTAATTTTTTTAGTGCTTGACTATCAAGTTTTAACAAAATTTAATGAACGAGAGTGATGAGCAAGAACCGCATGAAGAGACAGGTTAGCTATTATAATTACTGAAAATGCAAGCATTGCGTCTCTACAAAAATCAAATTTCATGCCAAGTGAGGAATACTACAAAGTGGTGTATGGTAGGCATTCCCAACCAAGAAGTTCACTGCCATTTGCGTTCTCTCGTTCCCTCGCACCAGCGTGGGAATGCAGTTAGGACGCACCAGCGTCTTTTGTCATAAATAGCGACGCTAGTGCGTCGAGAATGGGTTACCACGCCAGTGCGTGGGAACCAGAAAACCAGAAAAAATTGGATGTAAGGTCATCATTTCGGACATGGTTCCATGTTCGACAAGGGTTTTCATGCCGGGCATTTTGCCTTGTTCCATCAATGGGTGGATGACTTTCCAGTCTGCGGCATCCCAGCCGATAAGTAATACTTTTTTATGTTGCATATATGGTTTGTTGAAGGAGTCCAAGATTTATCTTGATTATCAAATTAAAATTTGAACTCCTGAAGATCAGTTAATTGATTCAGGATATTTATTTTTCAGCTTTTTCATTTTCAGCCAAAAATTTATCCCGTCTTCTTCGGAATGCTGCCAAACCGATAGCTCCAAGTCCTAAGAGATTTAACATTGATAATTCGGCTGGGAGGTCGGCGGCTACTGCTCCTGTATCCCCAACCCTGATGGCCGCACCGGAGTCGTCATAAGCCCAATCGATTATTGTGATAACTCTAGGGTCAGTTGCATAGCTAAATTTAGTCTTAATCCAAGCGTATTGAGTTCCAGGGATTCCATTCGCCCCGTTAAACTTAACACCTAAGTACCCGGTTGAATTATCTACGAAGTTACCAGCACCGTTCGAGACGAAGAAACCGGGACATCCTTTGAAGGATAGGGCAGTCCCGACCATATCCCCCTTTCCTAAATTAGATGCATATTTGCCTGACCCCGTGGGTACTGCCAGAACTGATTTAATGCTACAAGACGCCCAAATCGAATTATAGAATGTACCCACCCAAAAAGCGATGTCAACATTCCCATCCCCATCAATATCTACTCCCCCCACAACGGTATTACTACTAGCTTTCCCTGAAAGAGAAAACCCACTCCCATTATATTGTACGGTAGCAGTTACCCCATTCATCCCCAAACAGCCCAGAGCCCCGCAGGTCAAACTCAGAGGATTTATAGCTGTCATCCGGCGCTTCCGTAGTTTTCTAGGAAATTGTTCTAAGTCCATCATTTATATGTTCCATTAATTCGATAGTTTGAGTATATATAACCCACCAGAAGCCATCGCCCGAGATATAACCCAAATCAGTATTGATTCTCACTCATAAAACTGGTGTTATTTAACTATCTCAATCGTGACAGTGTGGTATCAGATGGCGACAGACCGATGGGCTAGTGTGTATTATAAATATTTGGTATCTGCATACCGATTGCATATGATATATTATATATAAAAAAACAAAATTTGCAATCTGAATGATAAGTGGAATATTCAACTATCATCGACACATATCCTTAAACTCATCTAATATGACTGTTTCATAATCTGTATCTGTTAGAGCCTTGAGTGTTACCTTATTAGGAATATTTTTAGATATGGGTAATTGCTCTTTTTGAGAAACAATTTTGATTTTATCATTCTTCATTTTTTTTATAAATGTTAATAATTTATCAGTGCTTTCCTGATCTTCAATAGATATATTCAATATTTGCATAATATAACCCCTAATAGACTCTGAGTTGTTTTTCTTACACCAATTTTTCCTTAATTAAGGTTTTTGTTAATAGACTTCAAATGTGAGTATAATAACACACAAGTGACAGTTATTTCGGGAATGAAACGAAGTGGATTTCCCGAAATCAAAATTAATCAATCGTTTCGGGAAATTCGTTTCACTCCCATTCCCGAAACAACTGTTCACTTATTTTTATTAAATACGAAGGATGTCTTACGAGAAAATTAATGATAAATATTATTTCTGATAATACCCATGTTGAAACAACATTACGTGCTATAGAAAAAATCATTATTTCCAAAGAAGCTTATCTGCATCCAGAGATAAGTATTATAGCGGTTCAGGGCAATCTAAGCGTATTATCAAAACTGCCACCGCATTCAAAAAAATGCCTCATGACCATACCTGCAAGTTGTTTACCTGCTGTAGAAGATTTTGATATTCAAGAAAAAGACGACATATTTTTTATTAAATCTTGTGCAAAAACAGTCAGTCAAACTCATCAACGCATACAAGAATTGATATTGCAATTGTATAACGAAACTGAAAAACTAAAAGCTCATAAACGCTTCAGCCCTTGGTTTGTTTTTCAACATCAGCCCCAGATAGTTGAGCAATTATTTAAAGGCAGAGCTAAAGCACCTAAAATGCAAAAATTATATGATTTTTACCAATCCAGTCATTGGCAGTCATTATTATTAGAATCATTTTTGGGAACTCGGGTATTTAATTTTAAACTGAATGAAAACACAACCAATCGTCAGGTTTTACTGCCTTTTATTGATTCAGTTAATCATCATTTTTATGCTGATAACTTTAAGGTACAACCAAATACCCAAACCCACCAAAATGAAATAAGTATAACAAACTCAAAGACTCAATCCGATTCAGATGAAACTTTTGTTAAGTATAATAATTTTGATACGTTGGACATGTATTTGTTATATAATTATTTCGAACCTCAAGCCCCCTTTGTGCGTTCTATTCCATTGAATATTTCAATACCAACTATTGGCACATTAGAGATTGAGTCTCGCATCGGTTTGTTTTATAAAAATCCACTACCTCCCACCATCGAAGATTTACGGATTGTGATACCGTCTATTTTAAAAAATGAAAACAAGACATTAACTGTCGCACATCTGCTAATACCTGGTCCAAATATGCCAATAGCTTTACGACGGGTATTAAGATTTTTACTGCAAATTTTAGCACCAAATCTTGATATAACAGTATTATTTGAGCATGTTTTAGCTGCCGAACAACAGGTTTTACGAAAAAATATCGCATATTATACAGAAACGGCATCCATGTTGAAGGTTTTGCTAGATAATCCAAGTGTGTCACCAGAAATGATTGTATTATTACAAAATGTCATAACAACACAACTTAAAAAAATTGATGAATATATGCAGCGTTTGAATATTCAGATATAGGTGGGGTTATCTCGTTCCCAACGTCTTCGTCTCATCATTATACACAAGTATTTAAGTACTTGAAATGAAAATATATTATGTAGGGTGGGTAGGAACGAAGTGGAAACCCACCGAACCTTCAAAATGGTGGATTTCATTTCATTCTATCCACCCTACATAATCACTGCCATTTGCGTTAAGGGCAACCATAAAGGATTGCCCCTACGTTAAATGATGATTTGTAGGGGTTATTTCTTGTGGTTACCCCAATCAATCTCCTTAACTTAATGGCAATATACCCTATACAATATATTTTAATTTCAAGTACTTAAATACTTGTGTATAACAATGAGACGGCTTCGTTGGGAACGAGTTAAAAACTTGAACATCGAATTATGAGGTGCTTAAAGAGGGAAAGATAAACCTGCGAGGTTTCCAAAATCTCGCAGGTTTTTATCAAAGATTTTTAAGATGAGAATTTAAGAGGGAGGGAAATTACTTGCTAGATTCCCACTGTTGCTGTTTTCGATACAAAGTAGTTTTTCCAATACCTAATAATTTAGCTGCTTCATATACATTGCCGTCACAATATTCAATTACCTTCATAATCACTTCTTTTTCAATATCTTCAAAAGAACGGATATTATTATTTAAAGTTAAATCAACGATTTTACTTTTATCCAAGAACTCATTTTTCAAGAACTTCTTTTTAGGAGAATTTTCTTGTGTGTTAAGTTTCTTTCTTAACATTTTAATATCAATTGTTTTGCCTTTACTTAATATAACTAAATTGTGAATAATTCCCTGTAATTGTCGTATATTACCCGGCCAATTATATTTTAATAGGAGTTTTTTGGCTTCTGGCGTAAAATCTTGCAAACCTTTTTGCTCTTCTTTAGAAAATTTATGAAAAAAATGTTCAGCCAATAAAAAAATATCTTCCACTCGTTCTCGCAAGGGTGGTAGTTTTATTTCAATAGTATTGATACGAAAGAAAAGGTCTTCTCTAAATCGTCCGGCTTTAACCTCTGCCAATAAATTGTGGTGAGTTGCACAAATTAATCGAATATTCACTTTTTTTATTGTAAGACTACCAATTTTATGAAAAGTTTTAGTTTGTACAAAACGTAACAAGCTACTTTGCATTGAGATTGATAATTCCCCAATTTCATCTAAAAACAAAATACCATTATTCGCTTTCTCTACTAATCCGGTTTGTTCTCTAATCGCTCCAGTAAAAGCTCCTTTAACATGACCAAATAAGTAGCTTTCTAGCAAATCTTTTGGAACAACAGCACAGTTGCATATCATAAAAGGTTTATTTGCATAACTACCTTGTTTATAAATAGCTTCTGCACATATTTCTTTACCAGTACCAGTTTCTCCAGAAATTAAAATTGATGCGTTACTATTCGCTATATCATCAATAGTTTGGTAAATTACCTGCATTGATCTAGAAGCACCAACAAAATTATGATAGGATTTACGAGATAAGCGTTTTTCACTTTTATGCAATTCTTCCACAGAAATAGAAAGCCCCAAACTCACACCTATTTGTTGCCCAAACTCCTTAAACAGCTTAATTTCATCATCAGTCCATATTCGAGTATGAGAACATTGATGAATTCCAAACAACCAAGGTTTGCCGATTTTTGGATAAATAGCTAAACATAACTGTGAATTAACTGAAAATTGTTCGGTAGTACTTTGGGGTACTTTATATTCATAATCAGGACCAAAAACAATCGGGCCAGTTGCGGACAAGGCATTTTTCATAATTTTAGATATTGCCGGTTCCATTGGTATATTTTTATTTAATTTACTAGCCCCCGGATATTTTCGTTTAGTTGCTTCTATTGGTACACGCCAATTAGCTGCATTTGGATCACATGGATATAATAACCAAGCTCGATCACATTTAAATACCGTCAATGTCACCCGCATGACCTTATTCATCATGTTGGTTATATTTTTAGTTTCATTAATAGCCTTTCCCAAAGTCGCTAAACTTTCCAAGTGGTAAACATAGTTTTGCAATTGAGTATTTTGTATTTCCAATTGAGCATTTTGTGCTTCTAATTGTTTCCGCAAATTGTGAATAGTCAAATGTTTGTTGACTCTTGCAATGACTTCCTCAGACTGGAAAGGTTTGGTTATGTAGTCAACCGCACCCATCTTAAGACCTTCCACTTTATTAAAAGTTTCCAGTTTAGCAGTTATAAAGATAATGGGAATATCTTTAGTAATTTCATTCTGTTTCAAACAGCGACAAGTTTCAAACCCATCCATTCCCGGCATCATAATATCCAACAAAATAAGATCAGGTGTGATATTAGCAACCCGTTTAAGGGCTTTTTCTCCATCTGTAGCAATCATCACCTTAAAGCCGGCATCGTGCAAACAGTTTCGTAGCACGTCTAAATTATTTGGTTCATCATCTACAATTAAAATTTTATTTTTCATTTGTCATTTCTCTTTCAATCCACTCACTCAATTCGTCAAATTGATATTTTTTAAGAAATACTTGTACTTGGGCAATAAAGGGTTTAAGGTTAGCATCCGATTTAGCCAAGATATCTATATATTCTTCCAATTCAAAAATATCACCACTTAATGATAACTCATACATTTCCTTAAGTTTAACTAATGGAGGAAATATCATCGGAGTATTATCATTCTCTTCAATTTCTTTATCTTCATAAATCCAAGTCAGGTTAAGATGGTGCTGCAATTGTTCAAGAAGCTTTTCAACTTGTATCGGTTTAGGCAAAAAGGCATTACTACCCATATCTAAACTTCGTTTTTTATCAGTATCATATACGCTGGCTGAAGAAACAATGATAACTTTTTCTTTTAATTCAGCCGATTGCCGCAATTGGCGAATTAATTCAAAACCATCCATCTTAGGCATGATTAAATCAGTTATAATAACATCAGGCAAAAAATTGGTAGCTTTTTCTAGTCCTTCACACCCATCATTAGCCGACTCGACCAAAAAACCTAATGGAGCAAGTAAATCAATTATTATGGTTAAGTTTTCCAAATTATCATCCACAACTAATATTTTGGGTGATTCACTCTTGACTCCAATAATCAATTGTTTAGTAGAAACTTTGACAACATCACAATCCACAATTGGCAAAGTTAATTCAAACCAGAACTGCGTACCAACATTTATTTGACTGCTAACTCTCAGTCGTCCACCCATCAATTCAACTAAATTCTTGCTTATAGCTAGTCCCAAACCAGTTCCTTTTGCTTTTTGTGCTTGTTCGCCAACTTGTTCAAAAGGTTTAAAAATAGTTTCAAGATTTTCAGGAGAAATACCAATTCCAGTATCTTGAATTGAAAATTGAAAATTGAAAGTTGAATGGCTGTTATTCATTTTTAACTTTTCACTTTTAACTTCCAAAGTAATACTACCATGATCCGTGAATTTAACTGCATTTCCTAATAAATTTAGCAATACTTGCTGCAACCTTCGTTCATCACCATAGACACCATTTGGTAGTTTATCCGTAGTTTTCAAATAAAAATCAATGCCTTTAGTTTTGACTTCAATAACTTCGATAACCTCATTCAGTAATGAGGGCAAATGAAAATTGGTCTTGTACAATTCTATTTTACTTGATTCGATTCTGGTCAAATCAAGCACATCATCAATAAGAGCTAACAGATGATTACCACTTTGTTCAATAACATTCAAACCATGTTGCTGTTTAGCGTCAACAGACATATCACGTTTTAAAATTTGAGCAAAACCTAAAATGCCATTGAGGGGGGTACGTAATTCGTGGCTTATGCTGGCTAAAAAAGTACTTTTGGCTTTGTTGGCGACTTCAGCCGCTTCTTTAGCCTGTCTCAATGCTCGGTTTGCTTCGATGAGATCGGAAGTTTTTTCCTGAACCATCTCTTCTAGGTGATTCTGGTATTTTTCCAAGGCACGCTGTGCATTGCGTCGTTCAGTGACCTCCTTCTCCAACAACGCCATATTAGAACCCAGCTTGCTGGTCATGTTATTGAACGCATTGGAAAGATCACTCAGTTCGTCATCATGTCCAATATCCAACGAACACTTGAATGAGCCGGTGCTAATCTCCCTAGCAGTAGTTGCCAACTTGATAAGGTAACGGCCAATCAGCAAATGGAACAGCAAGAGGATAAATAGTGATACGAAAAAGGTTTTAACCCCCTGACTGATGAGGATAATAACCAATTTGTCGATAAGCCGTTGATAAATAAAATCCATATCTGCCAGCACAGTTACGTTACCCAAAGGTATCGTTTTCTTGCGATGCAGATAGCTCAGTTCAAATGAACTTTTCATAATACGTTGTTCCCGATACGTACCACGATGGGTTATTTTTTCACCCAGTTCATCATCAATCTGCACATATAAAATGGTCGGTAAACGCATCATCCCTTCTAACTGGAGATTCAACCCATTTTCATTATGCACCCAAGTCGCTGTTGACAAAGTATCTTGATAAACAATTTTTATTTCTTGGAAACGATCTTTAATGATGTCGATATCTCGCCGATAATCATATATTAACTGAATCCCGGTGATAATTAAGGTGATGATCGAACTGAATAGCAGAATATAGATCGAAAATCGGCGACCAATTCCCCTAGATAGAACAGTTGATAACATGAATTTTTCTTCTGTCTGCTCGTAATTATTTATAGATGCTCAGAAAATTCACCGAGCAGCATAAGGGCGGATATAGTGTTTCCCGTTTGCATTAAGATACAAAGTTTCGGGAAATCCGCTTCGTTCCATTCCCGAAACAACTTTTTGCTGTACGTCACTCAATCAGGAAACATTATAGCTATATCTGACAGTTATTTTTCGCAATCGCCTAATCCTGATAACGTTTCAATAATGCGTCAAATATCCGTTTATGTGATCCGTCATTCTTCATTTTGCGAATTTCAGCATCAATTATTGATACGAGGTTCTGGTGTTTTTTATGGAGATAAAGATACCAATCACCGGCTAAAAACGCTGGTTCCAAAATATGAATGTTTTCAAGGTTAAGTGCCTTGACATGCATCATGCCGGTCATCCGTTCAATAATAGCTAAGTCAATGCGTTCTTTATCCAACATGGAAAACAATTGTTCTCCGGCATCCACCAAAGTAACTGTGCTGGCAGTGGTGGTGTTCCACTCAATAATCTTCCAACCCTTGACCACTCCAACATCGTAAGGTTTCAGATCATCTGGACCGGTTACTTTGAAATCGGCTTTACGGGAAAAGATGACATGTTCATACTGCATTATCACCTCTGGAACCCGTACCAAGTTGCTATATTTCTTGTCCAAATCTAAGATGCGACAAACATCGCCATCATCAATGCCTTTGTTAGCATTGACCAATGCCCGCTCGGCTGGCAAGTACTGAATCTCGAATTCTATCCCCAATCGCTTGAAAAGTGCTTGGTAAAAAATATCCAGTACCCCAGATTTATCCTCTGCCGTTATGGGGGCAGTATACGAGGTGTTGAGTACCAATTTTGGTGCTGCAAGTGGTTTCACCAGTGGAAATAAACAACATATAGCGATAATAAAAGTCCGGTATAACATTATAGATACTCCTGTTGCTGGTACTGTTATTTTGTACCAATTTTAAGTTAAATTTCAATAATTTACAAGTGATTATTTACTTTTCACTGACTATTTTCATAAGTTTTTATGAGTCATTTGTCATTTCTCTTTCCAACCATTCACTCAATTCCTCAAATTGATATTTTTTAAGAAAGACTTGTACTTGGGCAATAAAGGGTCTAGGTTAGCATCCGATTTAGCCAAAATATCTATATATTCTTCCAATTCAAAAATATCACCACTTAATGATAACTCATACATTTTCTTAAGTTTAGCTAATGGAGGAAATATCATTTTCGTTAAGGATAAGTTATTGAGGTTGAAGAGTTCAAAAATTTGAAGAAATAGTTAAGCGGAGCGGCATTTCTTGAAATTTTGAACAAGCTCAGCGTTAAGTCATGGGGGAGTCGGTGGGACGGAGTTGCTTCAGTGCGGAGTCGCCCGATGAGACCGGACGTGTCGGGGCAAGTAATAACCGGTTTCGCTGAAAAATTGATTAGTTCACGGGACATGGACGTTCCGGGGACATCATGAAATTTCTGCGAAACTTATCTAAAATATGGCATTTTAAGACAAATGGCATTATAATAATAATTGTAAGGCATTCTTCAAAAGCAGTTGACAGTTGTTTCGGGAATGGAACCAAGTGGATTTCCCGAAATGATTGCTAGATATGAGTTTCGGGAAATCCGTTTCACTCCATTCCCGAAATAACTGTTCACTATTTTTGCGTTAATATGAAGGATGCCAATTGTAACTTTGATTAATTGAGGATAATAATTATGAAATTATCATACGCAGCATTTCTACTAACATTTTCAATCACTGGTGTCAGTGCCACTCAAGCTCATTCGGATAATGTTATTCACTCACATATTGATTCAACTGCCATTCAAATGTTCAAAAATGGATGGAAGAGCGTGGTTGTTATCAACAGGTAGAAATTCTTAAAGATATGCAGAAGAATAATCAACCAGCAATATAGTTGATATTGGGATATTTTTCAGTCTGTATAGTTTTTATCATGGAAATTTTTAATAGTTTGGATTTTTGTTCCCCAATCAAGTTGAGGACAAGTTTCATGAGAATGGTATACTGAAAATAAGTTAGACATCTTTTCTAAATAATATTAATTTATTAAAATTCAATGACTTATAAAAAATATAATCTATATAAGCAATTGATTTTATGATATAATTTAATAGGAAAGATGTCTGTTTTTGTAAGTCATTGAACACCAAAAATCCTCCTAAGTTTTCAATAGTTATAGCTATAAAAACCAGTTGTATTGTATGTTATTTATCTTTTTTCAGTAACTCAATAATTTCTTTTAAATAATTAATTTCTTTTTGCTGTTGCTCTATTTTGAATAATGCTTGTTCTAATTTATTCTGTAATTGTTCTTCTGAAGAATTAATCAATTGATTATTGTCTCCAAGTAAAACTAATTGTAAATTTTTTTCACCAAAACTTAATAATTCCAATACATTTATACCTAGTATCTCAGATACTTGCTCCAACCTAGAAATTTGCACATCTGTTAAACCACGCTCAATATTTGCGTAACCACTGACAGACATTTGTAATTTTTCTGCCATTTCTTCCTGTGACCATCCTTTGTGTTGTCTTAAAAATTTAATTTTTTCATATATTTTCATAATACATATTCTTAATGTGTAAATCCATAGTGATAGTATCTGGTTTTTTGTTAGATTTAATTTATCATATTAAGCATCTTTGTCAAATTAAATTTGGACAGTTTTTTATCAATTCTTTAATAAAGCCTAAATGAGCTGTATTATTTATAACCTCATACTAAATTATTGATATTTAATCAAATTACTAAAAATTATCCAAACTATTTCAATTTATAATACAAAGCATATTACTTTACTATTACATTTTTTATAAGTTATTAATTTATTAAATTATATCTTTGTACAGGACAAAGTTAAGTAACTAGTTGATTTTGGTTGAAAAAGCATAGAGTATGTAAAAACAGTTCTTTAGAAGAATCCAGATTGAATAAAATCTTACGCAAATAATCTAATCCATATCG
>JAUCGL010000133.1:0-4475 GCA_030378105.1 Candidatus Halobeggiatoa sp. HSG11
TTTCGATGAACGTCCTTTAAACCATCTAACCATATCACTAACAGAATACTTTGGAGGATATGATATATATAGATGTATATGGTCTGTAACTTACTACACCACTTATAATATTTATATCTTTTTGAGTACATATTTGGCGAATTATATCTCTTGCATGTACGCTTATTTGCTTAGTCAATACTTCATAACGATATTTTGTTATCCATACTAAATGGACTTTTAAATCGTATACTGTATGGGAGGACTTTCTATAATTTCTCATTACTATAGTGTACTAAAAGTCTTGCACTTACAGTGCATAGTTTTTACTAGCGATTGGGACAATAAATACATAAATTATTGATTAGATTTATGTTTGGTCGGTTTCATTGCATTGCACCGACCCTACATGGCTTTTTAGGTTTTAATTAACCATTAACAACTAATAATTAACAATTAAAATAACAACCTATTTCTTTTTTCTAGGTCTTTCCCAACCCTTGAAACTTTTTTGCTCAACTCGGCTCACAGTTAAAGTACCTTCACCAACATTCTTAGTAACAGTTGAACCAGCCCCTATAGTTGCACCATTTTCAATTATAACCGGGGCCACTAACTGGGTATCTGAACCAATAAATACATCATCCTTAATAACAGTTTTATGTTTATTGGCACCATCATAATTACAAGTTATTGTTCCCGCTCCTATATTAACATTTCTACCAATTTCACTATCACCAATATAACTCAAATGATTGATTTTGGAACCTTTAGCTACTGAAGATTTCTTTATTTCAACAAAATTACCAATATGCACCTGTTCAGCTAATTCTGTTTCTGGCCGCAAACGAGCAAAAGGTCCAATTTTACAACCAGCCCCTATCACAACATCCTCAATCACACAATTACTTAATATCTCTACATCATCAGCTATTTTGGCATTGCGAATTATTGTATTAGGCCCAATTTTAACCCGATTACCAAGAGAAACTTTGCCGGCAAGAATCACATTAATATCAATATTTACATCATATCCGGTTTGCACTGTACCACGTATATCCAACCGATTTGGGTCTTGTACTGTAACTCCAGCCAACATTAAATTATTTGCTTGTTGTAGCTGATAATAACGTTCCAGACTAGCCAGTTGTTGACGATTATTCACTCCCATAATTTCATGCACATCACTAACTGTATCAGTATGAATAGGTATATTATCAGTAACAGCCATCGCAATTATGTCAGTAAGATAATATTCGCCTTGAGAATTGTCATTATTTAAATTGGTCAACCAAGTACGTAAATAACCAGCCTGAGTAGCAAGTATACCAGTATTAATTTCTTTAATTGCTTTTATTTTAATATCAGCATCTTTCTCCTCAACAATACGTATCATTTGGTCTTTATTATCACGGACAATTCGACCGTAACCAGTTGGATTATCTAATTTAGCCGTTAGTACATTAAGACTATTCTGCTCTGAACATAAAGTTTGTAAATTTGTCGGGTTAATTAATGGCACATCTCCATATAAAATTAACACCATATTATCATCGGCAACATTTGGTATAGCTTGTGCAACAGCATGACCAGTACCTAATTGTTGATCTTGTTTTATCCATTGTACTGGTAAATCAGCAAGGCCATCACGAACTTGTTCTCCTCCGTGTCCATATACAACTTGAATTGTTTCTGGCGATAAAGTTATCGCAGTTTCAATGACACGTTGTAATAAAGGTTTGCCAGCAAGGCAATGTAAGACTTTAGGTAAATCGGAGTGCATACGTTTACCTTGTCCGGCAGCTAATATAATGATAGAAAGTTTCATGGTTATTAATGAATGGTTAATTATAAATTATTAATGCTTAATTAAAAATCTGTTAATTGTGAATTAGTGAATGAATAATAGTTAATTATTAATGATTTAGACCTTCATTTTAAGCATTAAGAATTAAATGTTTACTTGAAAATACAACTTAATTACATTATACTAACATACAATAATTGTACCTCTTACGTTAATTAAATCCAGTGACTTCTAACGAAAAACGTCTTCTTAAAATCGCATTAATCATATTTATTGGCTATATGTTGCCATTTCAAATAGCACCAGTGGCTATTAATTTTTATCATGACTATCGTGATTCAATCGCAAGTTTAAACCAAAATATTGAGCTTTATAAAAAACTTGGTAAACGTGCGGAATATTGGGAAATAGAAAATAAAAATGCCAAACAAGAACTTGATAAAATTAAGTCCGGGATTTTGCCCGGCACTAGTTACGAATTAATAGGAACTAAAATACAGTCTTTAGTTAGACAATTAGCCAGTAGTACCGGCGTCACCTTTAAATCATTAGTTGCTCCTGATTCAGTACAAGTTGATGACTGGACATTGGTGACTCAAAGTATGCAATTTGAAGCTAGTTCAGCAACTTTAATGAGATTTTTAAAAAGTATAGATGAAAATCAAGTTAATTTAGCAGTAGTTAGCCTAGATGTACGTAGTTATAAAAATAAATTAACTGGCACAATTAAAATAACCGGTTTTAGCCAAACTCTAGAAGAAGAGGAGGAAGAACTATGAACGAACTTACTTTGCCTCTTTTTACTCAATTACTATCTAAGAAAAATATCGCTCCAGTTGAGAGCTTTCCAGATAATCCTTGTTTAATGTTTTCAGCTTTGCCAGAAATAGAAGATCGGGCTAAAATCCGTTTTATTCTGGGTTCTGAAATTCAATTTGAAAAAGGTAGTGAAGACCATGTTGCTCGTCTAGTTAAGCATTGGCGAGCTAAATTAGCTCCAGAGCTAGATGGTGCCGGAGCTGATGGAGTGGAGCAGTTAGATAATGAATATTTGCAAGATTTAGCTTCTGATGCTCCTATCATAAGAATGGTTAATCACTTGATGGAAAGATCATTAGATTTAAATGCCAGTGATATTCATTTTGAGCCTGAAGAAAAATATTTAAAAGTCCGTTGCAGGGTTGATGGTGTTATGGTTGGTTTAGAAAACTTGCCATCTACAGTTATTGCTGCTGTGTCTTCAAGAGTTAAATTAATGGCTCGTTTGGACATTGGAGAAAAACGTTTACCACAAGATGGACGTATTCAATATCAAATGGGTGATCGCTCTTTAGATATGCGAGTTTCAACTTTGCCGGGAGTACATGGTGAATCAATTGTATTGCGGATTTTAGACCGTAGTGATATTCAAGTTGATTTGGAACAATTGGGAATGCCGCAAGGTGTGCTTAAATCCTATAATCGAGTTATCCAACAACCACATGGTATAGTTTTAGTTACCGGCCCAACTGGGAGTGGTAAAACAACTTCTTTATATGCAACTTTAGAAAAAATTAACACTGGTCAACAGAAAACTATCACTATTGAAGACCCAGTGGAATATCAGTTAGAAGGCATAACTCAAATCCATGTTAATTCCAAAATTGGTTTAAGTTTTGCAGCTGGTTTACGTTCTATTGTACGGCAAGACCCGGATATAATTATGGTGGGGGAAATTCGAGATCGTGAAACTGCTGAAATTGCTATAGAATCAGCTTTAACTGGTCATTTAGTTTTTTCAACTTTACACACTAATGATTCTGCTGGAGCGATAACTCGTTTGCAAGATATGGGAATAGATAGTTATCTTATTAGCTCGAGTATTATTTCGGCAATGGCTCAACGGTTAGTCCGTAAAATCTGTGTACATTGTGCTGATTTTGAATTAATAACTGATGAAGAAGCAGATTTACTAGAAATTGATCCGATGCAGTTTTCTGAAATAAGACGTGGGATAGGTTGCGAACGTTGTGCTAACACTGGTTATCGAGGTCGTTTGGGTTTGTATGAACTGTTGGTTATTTCTGATGGAATTCGTCATGTAATAGGAGCCGGTGGAGATGCCAGTGCAATTCGTAATCAAGGAGTTAAAGAAGGTTTACGCACTTTACGCAAAGATGCCATGGAAAAACTTTTTCAAGGTGTAACAACTCCCGAAGAAATTGTGCGAGTTACTAAAGCGAATTAAGGTTGGGTTTGACTTTTTAATTCTTAAATAACTGTCAGAATCAAGATTTTCAGAATTATAGGATTAACAGGATAAAACTCAAACGCTGGCATTTCTTGAAATTTTGAACAATCTCAGTATTAAGTTATGGTAGAGGCGGCGAGACGGAGCTGTTTCAGTGTGGAGTCGCTCGATGAGACCTGATGTGTCGAGGCAAATAACCGTTTCACTGAAAAATTGATTAGTTCATAGAATATGGACGGTTCCGTTTGTGTCATAAAATCTCACCTAAATCCTTCAATAAAATTATTTAATTAAAAAAAACACTTACTTAACTTTATCCTGTACAAAGACAGACTATGAAACAAGTTGCCCCATTACGTTATGATGTTATTTTTAAAAAAGCCTTCAGTGTTCCAGAGATTTTTACCGCTTTTGTACGAGATTTTTTAGACATTGAAATAGAAATTGACACTGTAGAAA
>JAUCGL010000133.1:4574-13518 GCA_030378105.1 Candidatus Halobeggiatoa sp. HSG11
GATTTGATAGAGAGAGAACAAGTTAGTCCTAAAGAACGAGCTGTTATGATTGATGAATATGGGATTGAGCAAATTAAACAAGAGATAATTGATGAGGCTACGAAAGATGGAATTAAAAAAGGCATCAAGGAAGGTCTTGAAAAAGGTATCAAAGAAGGTGTCAAGGAAGGTTTCAGGGAAGGCGAAGAAAATACTAAAAAAGAATTAGCTCTTAATTTGTTGTCTATGGGTATGTTGACAGAAGAACAAATAGCACAAGCAACCAGTTTATCTCAAGAACAGGTACAAATTCTTAAGGAAAAATAATTATGCTTAAAAAAATATTTATTGTTGAAGATGTTTGACTAAAATTGTCAGATTATTTTTTATGAAAATAGCCAGCGATAAAACTAAACGTTGGATTTTAACCGGTCAAGTGCAAGGAGTCGGTTTTCGACCATTTGTATACCGATTAGCGACCGATTTAAAATTATCTGGTTGGGTCAAAAATCAATTAGGTCAGGTAGAAATTGTCGCTCATGGAAATTCTAAAATCTTAGATAAATTTGCTAAGTCACTACTGGATAAAGCCCCATCGGTAGCGAAACCTGAAATTATAGTCTGCGAATCATTAGAATTTGTCCCAGACGACAGCTTTCAAATAATTGCCAGTGAAGAAACAAAAGATGCCCTCATTCATGTCCCACCTGATTATGCACCTTGCGATGATTGTCTGACAGAATTCAATGATCCCAGCGACAGGCGTTATTTATACCCATTCATTAATTGCACTCAATGCGGTCCTCGCTTTACCATTATTAATAGCTTGCCCTATGACCGACCTAATACTAGTATGGCCAATTTTCTACTCTGTCCTGATTGTCAGGCTGAATATGAAAATCCGCATGATCGCCGCTTTCATGCTGAACCAGTTGCTTGTCCTGTATGTGGACCTAATATTGAATTTCATAATCAAACCAATGCCATCCATGCTGCTGTGCAAGCTCTCCAAACTGGAAAAATTATAGCTGTCAAAGGGATTGGTGGTTATCATTTGATGTGTGATGCTTGCAACGATGAAGCAGTCAAAAATTTACGCAAACTTAAACCACGTCTCGATAAACCTTTGGCAGTTTTATTTCCTGATAATTTAGCAATTTTAACGGCTTGTATCAATTTGCAACATATTCAATTTTTGCGAGATACGATGCGACCTATTGTATTAGTTAAATCGGTTAAAAATTCACCTTTATCGAAAGCAATTGCTCCGGGATTAAATGAAGTTGGAGTTATGTTGCCTTGTAGTCCATTACATTTTTTATTGATGGATCAAGTAAAAGGGCCGTTGGTTGCTACTTCGGCTAATATAAGTGGTGAACCTATTTTGACGGAAGCTTCGGAAGTTGAACAGCGTTTAAGTCATATAACCAGTAAATTTTTGCATCATAATCGTCCCATAGTACGGCCGGCTGATGATTCTGTGTTCCGTTTTATTCAAAATAAACAACGTCCTATTCGATTAGGTCGTGGTTGTTCACCGTTAAAATTAACTTTGCCATTCAACTTGTCAAAACCAACGTTGGCAGTTGGTGGTCAGCAGAAAAATACTATTGCTCTTGGTTGGGAAAATCAGGTAGTTATTTCTGCTCATATAGGTGATTTGGGTTCGCCACGTAGTCAAATGATTTTTGAACAGGTAATAACTGATTTACAACGTTTATATAGAGTACAAGCAGAGCAAATTATTGGTGATTTCCATCCTTATTACAATAGCAGTCGTTGGGCAGAAAAAACTGAGTTGCCAGTGCATAAAGTTCTTCATCATCATGCTCATGCTTCTGCGGTAGTTGGTGAGTTTTATTCGCCAGAACCTTGGTTGGTTTTTAGTTGGGATGGAGTTGGGTTGGGTGAAAATAATCAACTTTGGGGTGGAGAGAGTTTTTATGGTACGGCTGGAAATTGGCAGCGAGTGGCAACTTTGCGTTCTTTTGCTCCTCCGGGTGGTGATAAAGTTGGTTATGAACCTTGGCGAAGTGCGTTGGCTCTTTGTTGGGAAGCTGGCCAAACTTGGTCTCAGAATTTGCCTGACTATGATTTGTTGCATCATGCTTGGCAACGTAAAATTAATTGTCCAGCAACTTCTGCGGTAGGTCGTTTATTTGATGGGGCTGCGGCATTATTGGGATTAGTGCATAATGCAAGTTTTGAGGGGCAAGGGCCGATGTTATTGGAGGCTATTTGTAAGGAAGCAGCCGCACCGATTATGTTACCTATTAATGGTGATGAAATTTTAGAAATTGACTGGCAACCATTGATACCTATGTTGCTTGATTCTAATAAGTCGATATCAGAGAGATCAGCTTGTTTTCACAATAGTTTAGCCGTTAGTTTATGTCATTTGGCTAAGATTTTTCGAGCTAAATATGGAATAACTCGGATTGGTTTGAGTGGTGGTGTGTTTCAGAATCGAGTGTTATCTGAACAGGTATTTTCTTTACTGGAAACAGATGGTTTTCAGATATTTTTAGGAGAGAGATTGCCTTGTAATGATGCTGGTTTGAGTTTTGGACAGATTGTGGAGATTTTGTTTAAAAATAGAGATTCTTAATAATTAATGATTGCTGTCTTAAATATTCAAATTTGCTGTTATAATATTTTTGGTTTGTAGGAACTACTACATCGTAATGAATCAGCTTCCCTTAAAATTTTTCTTTTATTGAGCATTCAAATATGTTAAACTAGCTTGCTTAATTTAACTTTAAGATAGTGAATTCTGTAAGAATATCCCATATCCCCTTAACATATTCATAAATAAACATTGACTTAATTAACACAACGTCTTTTGACCTGTGCTGTTCATAAAAATCAATATTTACCTTAAACCAAGAATAAATATATTAAATACAGATTTAGACTGCAAATTTCCCTTCTGTTTTTTACACAATATTAATCAGGTGAACATACAATACTATACAAAAAGTCGACATTAGAAAATGCGACATTTTTATTATCATTTTTAATTTTTTTAACACAAGATATAATGTTAAATCTTAAAATTTTTACTCCTAAACTTTATCTTTAAAGCTATAAATTTATGAACATTTTAACCGAACATGACTTTAATATAACAACTATAGACACTGGTTTTGTAGCAGCTCGTTTTGCCGCTAGTTACTTGATTACCGAAAATAATCACGCAGTATATATTGAAACTGGTGCCAACAGTTCCTTACCAAACTTATTAAAAGCTTTAGAATATCATAATATCCCAGTTGAAAATGTTGATTATGTTATTGTAACTCATGTACATTTAGACCACGCTGGTGGAGCTGGTCAAATAATGCAACATCTGCCAAATGCCAGTTTTGTCGTTCATCCATATGGTGCTAGACATATGATAGACCCAAGTAAATTAGTTGCTGGTTCAAAAGCTGTTTATGGTGATGAAGCTTTCCAAGCCAGTTATGGTGATATTGTACCAATTCCAGAAGAACGAGTTATTAAAGCTGCGGATGAACATGTTATTAATTTTCAAGGGCGGCAACTCCTGTTTTTAGATACTCCGGGACATGCTAGGCATCATTTTTGTATATTCGATGAACGAAGTAAAAGTTTTTTTACTGGCGATACTTTTGGGATTTCGTTTCGGGATTTTGATACTGATAAAGGAGTATTAATTTTTGCATCAACAACTCCAATACAGTTTGACCCACCAGCAATGCACAATTCAATCGACCGTTTATTGCAATATAAACCAGAGAAAATGTTTCTAACTCATTATGACGCAGTAACTAATGTTTCGATGTTGGCTGAAAAATTGCATATTTCTATAGATAAGCAAGTTGATATAATGAAATCAGTTGCTAATAGTGACAGACGCCATACATTATTGCGTAAAGAACTCATGAATCATTTGGTAGCTGAGTTACAAACTTTAGGCTATACTTTAAATGATAATGAGATTCGACGTAAATTGGCAGATGAAGTAGAAATAAATGCTCAAGGTCTAGAAATTTGGTGGGATAAATGAAAATTGGGATTGTATCAGATAGCCATGACAATATACCTTTGTTATGTGCTGCGGTTGCTGATGCCAAACAGCGTGGTGCTGAGGCCATACTACACTGCGGTGATATAGTAGCACCTAGTACTTTAGAACAATTACAACCATATGATTTACCGTTACATGTTATTCATGGCAACAATACCGGTGACCTTTATACTTTAGAAAAATTATCCCATACCCCAAATAGTAAAATTTTTTATTACGGACAAGATGCAGCATTTAATTTAGCTGGAAAGCGAATTTTCATAGTCCATTATCCTCATTATGCCAGAGCTATGGCAATAACTGGTGATTATGATTTGGTTTGTTGTGGACATAGTCATAATATGTCTGTTAAACAACTTACTAATAATAAAGGAACTCAAACCTTTATGTGTAATCCGGGTTCTGTAGGAGGAATTGGAGCACCAGCAACATATTTACTTGGAGATTTAGAGTCAATGACTTTTAAATCGCAACGGGAAACTAAAAAAGGGCAATTTTATGAACAATCAACCAAAATTGACATTGGGGCTAAGGAGGAAAAAGGATAATTTTTCTGCTGAAAGACCATCTAAATTAACATTGGGTTTAAGAAGAAAACCGATGTTAATGCAGTCAGATCATGGAATAGAACCGATAAGGAACAATTCTTTTGAGAAAAAGTTTAGACCAATGGAGCCGTCTTTGGTCAGTAGAGCCAATACTATTAAAATACCAAAAACTCAGGGACGCTTAGAGGTTAATATTAAGATAACTCAATTGCCTAACTGGGTGGAAAGTATAAAAAATGGTTGGCGACTGGTTTACATCAATGCTGATAATTGTTTAGTGCAGATTAAAATACGCCCTAAAACATGGAATAAGCTTATTCAAGCTGATGAGGAGTATTCGGAATGGGTTGCTACTATTTCTGGTAAAATGGGAATGAAAATTAAAAATGGTTTTGAACTACTTGAACCAGCAATACAAGTCTATGAAAATCAAAAGCCTATTGATGAAGATAGTCCAGAATTAAGTAACATTGATATTGATTAGCTCTCCTGAAGATACTTAACTTTCTCATAATCACTTCTACCTCTCCTTAACCGAGGAGGGGAACATAAGTTTTATATTTTTAATCAGTAATAGTTATCTCTCGGATTAACTCAATATTAAGTTTTTTCGGTACTGGATGTGGAACATTAAGAAAAAATTAAAACTTGTTAAATATCAACTAATTATAAATGTATAATTTTAATATAATTCATACTTTACTATGTTTATCAATGCGTAAGTACTCATAACTTAATCAAATCGTGGGATAGTGTGAATTTTATAATTTATTGAGTAGCTCTTCGATAGACATCTTTCCTAAATAGCTGATGGTTGACGCAGAGAACATTTTAATTAATTTGATTCCATAGGTTTCACCTATGGCTATTCAAGTGCGAACCCCGTTGGGATTGTTCAAATCCTGAAGGGATTGAATGTGAATAGCCACCGATGAAATCGGTGGAATATAAAAGCTTTCTGCGGCAAACTTAGTTAAATAAGTATATATATTTATTTAGGAAAGATGTCTAATAGGTCTTGATTCAAGTTTATTATCCAATACCAGTTTCATTTCTTGTAAACCTTTTTGAAAGTTTTCTTTGATTTCATCTTCAGTATCATGAATTTGTATTATTTCAACTCCATCGTTTTTTAAACGTTCTAAAATCTATAATACTTTGTCTGCTATTTTTTTACTTCAAAAGTTAGTTTGGTAATAATTTGGTGAGTAATGAGGAGATATTGATACCATCAATTAAAATATCGTGCCTGAAAATTTTTTGGTACTTGCAATTTAAAATGTTCATCGTGAATCATAGCCAAATAGATACCGTTTTTTAGTAGCTTCTTTTTCAGGTTATCTGATATATCTACAACAGCTAGAATTGCATATAATTTTTTATCTGCATGTTCTGGAAATGCTTTTGGAAAAGTTTCTAATATTTTTAGTAGTTGTTGTAAATCTTCTTGTCTAGCATGGCTTTTTACTTCAACTATAATTGCTGTATTTAGTTCCCCATTCGCATAGGCTAATACATCTAATTCTAGTTTTTTGCCATTGTTAGAACGCATAACTCTTGTTCCAATAAATTCCATACCAAATTTTTTTCGTAGAATTTTGGTCATTTGATGGAAATGCCATTCCTTCGGTAAAACTACCAAATTTATTGCCAAGTCCACCTATTTGTTGACGTAATTCTTTATTTTCTCGTTTGTTTTCTCTAGCTATTTTATCGAGCAATTCTCTTGTTTCTTTAAATTGTTGAACAGTTTCTGTTTGAGATATTGCTAAACTAGCAACTAGTTCTTTTAGTTCGTTGTCTGTCATCGTGTTTTCCTTAAGTTGGTTAAATGTTAGTTTGATAATAATTTGGTAGGTAATGAGGAGATATTGTACACTTCTACACAGTTTATTGCCATAATTATCGTCTCATCGTTATACATAAGTCAAAAGTAACAAATGGTCGAGTAGCCCTTGGGAACTTCCCCCAAAGGCTCTCACAGAACTGGACGTGAAACTCTCGCTTCATCCAGCTCTTATCATTCAACCTTATTTTCGCAAATAAGCTGAATATATCAGCCCTTTTGGTATATCATAAGATTTTGTCTGTCTCATTAATTTCCTTCCATTTCTGGTTGAATCAACAATCCATACTGAATGATTGTGCCCCTTCGCTCGAAGCTCATTAGCATTTGTAAATGCCGATTTTAATTCATTTTTTATACGTTCCATACCTCCAATCTGTGTCAACTTCTGAAGAATAGAAGCAATTTTTCTATTTTCAAAAACACCTGCAACAAACTGTTGTTTTTCTGAAAGTGATTTTGCACTATAGCAATTCTTAATTATTAATTAAAATCTATAAAAATATCAAATTCTTGCTTAATATAACTGTGGTCCATCCAATCGGGAAATACTATATGAGATGAGTTTCGCAGAAATTTCATGATGTCCCCGGAACGTCCATATCTCGTGAACTAATTTCTTTATTTGTGTTAGGTTTTAGACGTAATACATCTTTGAAAGTTCTCTGCGTAACATCAGTTATTATACCAAACAGTTACTTGTCCTTAAACGCAAATGGCAGTAACCCCACTACTTCCCATTTCCCTATCGCTTGCGGTGTTTGCTGAAACTTATTACTCTGAGTTTGAACTTGTGGAATAGTTTTTACAAATGCCTGTTTAATATCTCCATATTTTTTTAATTGTTGAACAAATTTCGTAGTAAAAAGTCCACCTTGATTCGGTATTTCTAAAGCTTTTTGGTCTTCGGAAGCGGCTGCTAATAATAAACCTTTTAGGATATCAAAATTACCGGCAATGCCATTTTTATCTTTTGAAAATTTAGGTAGTTGGGTACCAATTTCACCTTTTACCAAGGATTTAATATGAGCATTATCTGAATTAAGTTGACTTTAGCCAAGGTACATATCAGATGAGAAACAAGTGTCCATAACAGTTAGTACTTTAGCCGTTGTTAGTTTGTTGACTTGGGCAATAAAATGGTCGTCACGTAGGACATCACTTTCTTTAACATTATCATCATCTTTACCTTTAATATCATAGGTAATAAGCGCTTCATCCCAACCATCTTTTTCATCACCATTATTATCCTGAATATGACCACCATGTCCAGAGAAGTAAATTATAACTTTGTCACCATTAATTACTTGTTGCTTGAGGGAATGCAGGGCATTTTCTAATTCTGCTTTGAAGACGTTGGTTAATTTACAAATTTGGTTGGGAGGAATATTGAAATGTTGTTGCATGGTTTGACTAAATGTTTCAACATCATTTGTAGTTTCGGTTAATTCACCGGTATTTGCACCGGCTGCTAACATGAAAACAGTATTTTTAGTGTGTTGCTTGGTTAATGTTGTGAAGCATTGGCGATTGGTGGGAACTATTGTGGTATCTATTATCCAATCGTCAACTAATTCTTTTGGTTTAAGCATTGATGTTTGTTGACAGGCGGATAAAATCAGTATTAATCCAATTAAAAGTAAGTTTCTCATTTTGTGATACCTTTCTGGTTTTCATCTTGTGCGATGGTTATTGAATATCATTCGGGTTAATACCCAATTCTCGCAATTTTGCAGCTAGTTGTTTTGTCTGGTGTTCGGCTTTCTTTTGAGCTAGTTCCGCTTCTTTCACAGCCTGTTCCGCTTCTCTCTCAGCTTGTTCTTTTTCTATCGTTTTTTCTTTTAGGTCATCCATAATGGTATTGTGCTGGAAGATAGCGTCTAAACGGCTTTGGTAAAGAAGGTAGTTTTTTTGGTTTTCTGAAAAATGGTTTAATATTGTCATAACTTGTTTCATTTCCTTGGTATCTAGAGTTTTGGGTGGATTGTTTGAATCTATATTTTTACCTTCTTTGAAAAGATAAAGCCAGCGATCTTTTTCATTTTTTACGTTCTCTTGTTTCCACTTTGGTAATTGTAATAAATGGATTGCAAGCTGGTTGCTCAATGTTAGTTGGTGCTTTTGATTGTAAACGGTAAAAGGAAGGTGGCATTCTTCCATATTTTCAAACAAGTTAAAATTTAGTATCCAGATTGAAATGACTGGTTTTAACTTTTTGTAGTTATCACCTTCTAGCATTTGTGAATGGTAAACACTACTCCAAGTATATAAAATTCTTGATGAAAGAGCTGGATATGTAGCAAGCTGTATTTCAATTTGATAGATACTACCGTGTTCATCAGTTGCTTTTACATCAACGATACTTTGTTTGTCGCCAACAAATTCGCGTTCATCTTTGTACAGGACAAAGTAAGAAAAAAGAAGAGCAAGTAGGACAAAAAAGGTTTAAAATTATAAATTGTCCAAAAATATAACCCCTAAATAATGAAAGCAGCTCACTCACTCAAAGAAGAATTATCT
>JAUCGL010000134.1 GCA_030378105.1 Candidatus Halobeggiatoa sp. HSG11
AAGAGCTAAATAATTATTTTAAAAATCATATAATTAGAATTTACTATTTAGAGACTTTTACTTGGTAAGTTTTTAACATATTGTTTTAAAAGCTATATGAATTTTAGCTCTTAATTCACATTTAAAGACCTTCCCATAAGAAGAACGAATCACTATTTCATCATAAGAATCAATATGTAATTTAACAGCTAATTGCTTTGATTTATCAGCTTTTTTACCAATTGGAGCAGGCAAATTGACTGCCATAACGGTGAGTTTGTTCAAAATTTTAAGAACTTGCATGTAAGTTGTGGACTACTCTTCACCTCTCCATATCTAGCAGACTTGAAATTCGTTGTTTAAATTCTTGTGCATAGCAATTCTAAATAACGAATATTCAATGGATATGTAACAAATTGATACGTAATTTCGTTTTTTAATAAATTTCAATATAAATATCAAATATTTAACCTGACATTTAGTATTTTTTTGTTTATTAATGTGAAAAAAACTTGATATTTTAAATTATTTGTAATATCCTTGTTACTAATAGTACATATCAATAGTTTTTGTAAACCAAATTACAAAAAAAATTGTGTATTAGTATGTAACCCTTGTTTATAAACTTGACTATAATTAAATGTTTTACGAGGAATAATCTTATGTTTAAATTAAAAAAAATATTGGTTTTAGGACTAATTACAATATTTACTTATCCAGCATTTGCAAATGTATCAATACTAATTACCCCATCATCCACCGAAGTAAATGTTGGCGATAGTATAAATTATGATGTGGCTATAACCAATGATGGATCAGAAGTAGAAACAGATGTACAAATTACATATGGTTTTTCACCTAACATAGAGATTGGTGAAATAACTGGTGGAAATTGTGCAAATGGAACTTGTACTTTAGATGAGCTAGAGGTTGGAAATACGTCCACAATAAATATTCCGATTACAATAACAAATACTGTGCATGATGTTGGAAGTGAAGAAATAACGCTTACAGTATCTCATGATGGTAATCCTTTAACTGATGATACAGTTTCCATATTAAAACCAAATTTATTAACTTCAATAACCCCATCTCTTAATCAGGTAATTGTTGGACAAGATTTCACCTATGAAATACAAATTAATAATGATGGAACTGGCAATGCTACTGGAGTCACAATAGTATTTAATTTTCCAGATGTACCAAATATAGTTATTGGCCAAGTAACTGGTGCAGGTTGGAATTGTGATACAACAACTTGTAATTTAATAGGTAATTTAGACGCTGGTATCACTAAAACAATAACCATTCCTGTTACAACTCCTGATGCAGTTGGAAAATTGAAATTTATTACTACTGCCAATGGCGACAATGCTTCTACCGGTATTCCTAAAATTGACGAAAATGTTGAGATATTTCCGGCTGAAGCTGATTTAGCAATTAATCAAACTGCTTCTGATCAAGCTATAGTTGCTGATGGTAGTGTGAGACGTAATTTTGTTATAGGGAATGCTGGGCCGGGCATTGCTCAAAATACATCTGCAATAATTCAGCTAGCTGGAAATTCTGAATTTGTTGATTATATTGGTGATGATTGGACTTGTTCTTATGAAAACCAAATAGTTACTTGTTATCTTGCAACAAATTTGAATAAAGATGCTACAAGTTCTTTAAGTATTGATGTGAAGGGTAAAAGTGGTTTAATTAGTAATATAGCTACAGTTACATCGAATGCTTTTGATCCTGATGAAACTAATAATTCTGCTGATGGTGAAGGTGTTGTGGTATTTACTTATGAAATATCTCCTGAAACTGGAGTTGCTCCTGATACTATACTTTTGCGAGCCAATTCAGATGTTGAAGGCATAACATTTTGTTGGAATGGAGGAGAACAGTTTGCAGTTGGAGAAGATACCAGTATAGGCTTACAATCAGCTGGAGTATCTTATCTTTCACTTTCGGTTAATAATGGAGAAATTGGCCAAAATTGTGATGTAGGTAATTCTAAAGAGATTAAACGTATAGATAATATTATGGTTTCTTTAGAAGCTAATGTGCCGCCAGCTGCTCAGTTACAAATAAATCCTCAGTATCTTGATCAACCCGGTATTGTTAGTTTGGATGCAAGTAAATCTACTGATTCAGAAAAAGGTCAAGGTGGACGAATAGTTGGTTATAAATTCTCATTAAATGGAGTTATGATACCGGCCGATGGTTCTTGGTTTGAAACTGGTACTGACGATTTAAATGTAGAAAATGGATTCCACACAATAACTGCATTTGTAGTTGATGATAAAGGTGATATAAGCACTGCAACTTCTCAAGTAAGTATTGGTGACCCAAATGTTCCATTGGCTAATTTTAGTTTTACCTCTGACCGAATGGAAGCACCAGTTAATATTACTTTACAAGCCACAGAGAATGAGGCTATTACAAAGTATGAATTTAGTATAACGGATCCAAATGGTTTACCGGTTAACTTTTCTCAAGATTTAGCTACTCCGAATGTTTATGTCAAGTTTCCTATAACTGGTAATTATAGAGCTAGTCTTAAGGTTGTAAACAGCAATGGGCAATTTTCTGAAACTACAAGGGATATTTACATAGGTAGTACTGGAAAACCAGTAGTTAATGCCGGGGTTTCGCCTTTGATAGGTCAACAACCTCATATTGTACAGCTTAATCCAGGTTTTCTTGATCCTGATGGTTTTCCTTATGAATCATGTGTATGGACAATAGAAGATTTAAATAAAACTATTGAAAAAAAATGTGATGAAATTGATTCCTATACTTTTAGTGAAGTTGGTAATTTTAGAGTTGAATTAAAGGCTTATGATAAAGAAAATGAATATGATGTAGATCATAAAGTTGTTGAAGTTTATGCTCCGGGTACACCAGTTCCTACAGTTGATATAACTCCTATTATGGGTTTTTCTCCTTTGACGGTAATTGCTGTTGCTAGTGCGATAGACCCTAATCCACAGGATACTGTTAGTTTTTTGTGGGATTCGCCAAATGGAGCAATCTTAAGTCCAAGGGGTGAACGGACTGATATAACTTATATTGGGGATGGTGAATATGATGTGCAAGTAACTGCTACTGATGATTCTATCACAACGTTATCTGCAACCTCACCAGTAAGAACTATAAAGATTATAGATGTTCCACAAATTATAAGTGATGTAACGGTTAATTGTACTTCGTTGACAGTAAATTTGGGTATTGATTCTGAAAATCCATATACTGATTATTTTGATTATAAATGGTTCTCTAATGATGGTCAACCAAATCCTGCTGTTGGTCCAAATACTATTATAACGTTCCTTAAAAATACTAATCCATCAGTTACTTTAAGAGTTATTGATAAAACTGGAACTGAAAAGAAAATAACTAAAACTTTTTCTACAATGTGTGATAATGTTGCTCCAGTTGCTAATATGGCGATTGTAACTCAAATACCGAAAGGATTTGCTCCTTTTACTGTCAGTGTGAAAGATCAAGGTTCTTATGACCCTGATTCAGTAGAACAATTGATGTATTTGTGGAAGGCTGCTTCATCGCAGTCTATAGATAATTTGAATGCTGCTGAAACTTCAATTATTTTCAATACAGTTGGTACGCATAATATTATGCTTAATGTTTCTGATGGTATTGCTAGTACTGACTCAACAGCTAAGACAATAGAGGTTATTGCTCCACCTACGATAACTGTTTCTACAGATAAGGTTTGTCAATCGGATTCGGTAACTTTTTCTGTGCCTCAGGAACAAGGGTTAAGTTATAGTTGGAGTTCTTCGAGTTTGCCTGATGCAAGTAGCAATACATCTTCCTTTGCGGTAGCTTTTGAACAGGTTGCTTCTCCTACGATTAATTTGCAAGTAACTGATAATAATGGAACTGTTGTTAATGTTAATGAGATGATAACGGTATTGCCATCGTCTTCTTCACATTGTACTGGACCAGCGGAAGAGGTACAAGCTAAGATAATTCCTGTTCAATCAACGGTACAAGTGGATAATACTTTAACTTTTAATGGAAATATCTCCACCGGGCCAATCGTAAGTTATGACTGGTTGTTAAATGGTGAGCAGAAATGTAAAGTTGTTAAATGTAAAATTAGCTTTGATACTGTTGGTAATCATAGTGTTACTCTGGTTGTACGTGGTGAAGATGGGGTTCCAAGTAGTGATAGTGTGGAAATTGAGGTTGTTTCTGAACCCGTGATTATAATACCAGTAGAAGCTAAAATTATTCCGATTCCATCTACAATACAGGTTAATCAAAGTTTATCGGTTGATGGTAGCATTTCGATTGGGCCTATTAAAAGTTATAGTTGGTCAACAAGTGATGGGCAAACATGTTCAGAAAAAATATGTTCCTTTAAGTTTACTAGTTCTGGAACAAAAAATATTAGCTTGAAGGTTATTGGTGATAATGTTAATCCAAGTAGTGCAACAGTGTCAGTTGAGGTTGTTGAACCAACTCCTGATATTTCAGTTGATTTAAAAGTGGTTGAGTCAGCTAAAGTTGGTTATAAGGTTAAGTTTGATGGTAGTGGTTCAACTGGTCCGTTTAATATGAGTTATGATTGGTTTGTTGATGGTACACCAATAGGTTGTGAACTTTCGGAGTGTTTTTATACTTTTTCTAAAGTAGGTAGTTATGAAGTAACACTTAAGCTTTCTACTCAGGATGATAGTGATGGTAAGATTGCATCGGATACGATTATTATTGAAGCTGCTCCTTTAGTTGATACACCGCCTGTAGTTCCATCCATTGGTATTGTTGATCAAAATCTGAATCCAAGTGATGGTAGTACGCCAACATTAACTCTTGATGCAGGTAATAATCCTGAGATTATTGAATATAATTGGTTGCTTAGTGATGAGCTTGGTAATGTTACTACTTATTATGGTAGCAAGCCGACTTTCCGTTTTGAAGATTCGGGTAATTTTTCCATTGATTTATTGGTTAAAGATGGGAAAGGTAAATTAAGTGAACCTAAAAGAGTGAAGGAACCATTTGAAGTTAAAGTTCCAGATGTTGTTGGCCCAACACCACCCATAGTTCCTGTTGTTGGGAAAGATAATGTAGAATTTATACGTGATGACAATGATAAGGTAATCAAGGAAGTTACTCTAAATGCAGGTGACAACCCTGAAATTCAAGAGTATAAATGGACTATTACTGATGCAAATGGAAATATTGTCGGTAAAAAATACGGTAAAAAACCTACCTTATCTTTTGATGAACAGGGAGAATTTACTGTATCTTTAACAGTTAAAGATAAAAACGGTCTTAGCAGTAATCCTAAAGAGGTTGCTAAAATTAAAGGACCTAATGTACCTACTATTCCTGATGTTAAAGTTATTGAAAATCATCCAAATGATAACGGAAAAAGGGAAGTTATATTAGATGTTGGTGAGGATAATCCTTATGTTAAATATAATTGGACAACTTCCGATGGCCAAGAAGAAACTGGTCCAACTCCTAAATTTACATTTGATAAAGATGGTGAATATTTTGTTGATTTAACTGTTAAAAACAAGATAGATGATGTTGCTACTGTTTCTAAAAAAATAGCAAAGATCACTATCCCTCAAGGTACTGTTACTATACAGGAGCGTTCTTTTAATAATGATATGTATATTGATGACGATAATAATACTATTATTATTGGAGATGGTACTCTTGATTTTGAAGAACCTGATGATGATATAAATAGCGGTAGCGGTACTCTTGATTTTGAAGAACCTGATGATGATATAAGTAGCGGTAGCGGTACTCCTGATTTTGAAGGATCTGATGATGATAAATATAATCCTAATCTTGATGATAAGAAACCAAGTGCTGACGATAAATCAAGTTCTAGTAAGAATAAAATATTATCTTTCCATTTCCCAAATGGAGATGAGTATTCTTCAGGAAGTACTATAAAGGTAAATCTGGATATTGATTTTCGGGCTGATATTCCTGATTGTGAAAATGCCGATCTTTGGGTTGCGATTAATTTACCTGAGGAATTTAAAAACAATTTACATATTACTGATGAATCTTTGTATTTAGTATTTATCCACAAAGATGAGGCTGGCAATACAATTTATTCATATAACAGTTCTGTTAAACCTGTACCTTCAAAGCCACAAAGGTATCAAGTATTATCAGCTCCTTTGTCGGATAGTTTAACATTGTTGGAATATACAATTCCAGATGTTGGTTTGCCTGAAGGAGACTATGTGTTTTATAGTGGGTTATTTAAGAATGGTGTAAGTCCATTACCTGATTATCAATCCGCCTTTTGTACTAATTCTGATGGATATATATTCAGTGAACACATCATTAAAATATTGAAGTAGTTCTTTTTGTGGTGGGCAAAATGTTGTCCACCAAATTTTTTTTATATCATCAATTTATCTGTATTATATTTTTGACTAGGGAATAATAATGCGTTATCTATTTTGTATTACAATCTTTTTTACCAATTTAGTTTTTGCCCAAGAATCAATATTAGTAGAAGCTAATGGTACTTTTAAATATGTTCCTCGTTCTTCTTATATGGGAATATCTGTTAAGAATGGTAATAGTGAAGGAAAATTATCACAGCCTAATGGGCAAATAAATTTTAAATGGGAATTTTCAGAAAACAAAGATGGTTCTGAGCCATTTCATACTATAGATGAAAGTCATGGTAGTCTGGATTTTAGAAAACATGGAAAAGAATCTGGTATTTATTATGCTAATCTCACTGTGACTACACATAAGGATAAACTAAGTAATTCAACAGAACCTAAAAAAATATGTATTGGACAGGAATTTTATGAGAAATACTGTAAAGAAAAAACGGACGGAAATCCTGATGAGGATGATAATTCTGACGGAACAGATGATTCTAAATCTAATAGTGGAAAACTTGATGAGAAAGATGTATCAGCTTCGGAAAATTGTAATATCATAGCACAAGTTCTACGTTTTAGAGAATTTGAAAGTGGTAAAACGATAGAATGGAATAAAAGAAACAATGAAGCTTTAGAAATGGAACTTTATACTAATGAGGATTGTCCTGAAAAATATTTTGTAGCAGTACAAGACCAATACGATTCTTCTACTCGTCAGCATGTTTCTAAAGGTAGTCCATATTTTTTCAAAAAAACTGGTACATTTGAAGCAATAATTGTGGAGTTAGTAGATGGTGATTATAAAGAATCTTTTGAACCTGCCAAAAGAAGGACTATTGAGATAGAAGAAATTTGTTTGGAAGATTTGCCAGATAAAATTGCAATCACTGGAACTGTGACTTTACCAATAAAAACATGTACTCCAACAAGAGTTCCTGTTGATAACATAAAATTAGAAAAAATTGAACTCATAACATCTTATGAAAACGAATGTAAGATTGAGCCTACATTATCTAATGAACCAGACTATTCTAAAATCTCCTTGATATTCAATAAAAAATTGGATACTGGTATATGTGTATTTGGATTGGATATATCTGTTATAGATTACAACCGTTTTAAAGTTTCAAAACAAATGATTGTAACATTAGGGCCTCCAACACTGGAAACAAAAATTATCCAAGAAATTGATGATAATGACAATAATAGTTTTATTCTTGAAAATCTGAAATCTGATATAGAAAAATGGTCATGGTTTCTCACAGAACCACGATATTCTGTAGTAGAAAATGATAAATGTCTTAAAGAGAAAATAATGATAAGTAGAGACAGTTATACAATCCAAATACCACCAGAATTATTGGCTTTATATTCTGCTGTTGAAGTTATCTCTTCTTCTGATGGAAAAATTCAAGATAAAATACAGATAAAACATGGCATGCAAAATGAACTTAACCTTATTCTTTTCAAAAAAGATAATACAGAGAACAAATGTGTCAACATAGGTCTCAATTATGATACATACATTCCTTATGCTGATTATTTTAAAAAGGATGCAATGAGAATGTATTTGGCTATAAATTATGGTTTATTAGAAAAACATGATAATTGTCAGCTAGTTGTGAAAATATTATATAAACCAGACGTAGATTTTGTGACAATGTTAATGCCAGAAAAAAATATTTTTCCTTTACTTGACACAAATGATATAAAACCATTTGTATTTGATGAGTCTGTAGAAAAAGGAGATATTTTTATGATAGGCCAATTAATTGATTATCTTGAAAATACAGATGAAATTTTACAAGATTTAGTGTATAAATTTGAATTTACAATATCTCTTTTTGACGAAGTGCAACAAAATGTTCATTGTCAACTTGGTGGAAAAGATATTGAACGGAAGTTTAATATCACTGTAATAGAGTAAGAATCTTATTTTTTTGTTCTACGCTGTCATGTTATTGGATAACTGTTATTGTGGTAATAATTATTTGATGGTAGTGTTAAAGATGTAATATTTTTGATGGAAATTAGTATTATGTATATAACACTACCTATATTTTTTTACTTTAAGAGTTAACAGTAAGATATGTTCATACAACTCTATTTTATAAATCTAAAAATAGTCCGAACTATTGAATATTAATAATGGTATAGTTAATAACTAATGGAAAACTTAATGCATTACAATAAATTGAAAACATTACTTTTTATTTTATTTTTAATAAGCTATGATCTTGTTTTAGCAGTTTGTATCATAGAAGCTACCCCATCGTTTAATGGAAATATTCCCTCCAAAGACACTCTTATTAAAAAAACTACTACTGATACAAATTTTTGCGTTATTTTAAAAGCAAATTCTGCTTGTGATAGATATGATTCTGGTTACGAGTGGAAAATTTATAAAGTTAATTATGGGTTGATAGATGAGTTTACTGGTAATAACAAACAAAAATGTTTTGTTGAAACTGGTGAATATGTTTTTAATTTGAATAGAATTCATGAGAAAACTGTTCGAGTGACTGAATTATCAGCAAAGTTAATAGATTTTCCTGAAAAAAATTCTACAACAAATATTGTTTATCCTAAAGATAAAATTAAATTAAAAATATATGATAATCAATCATTAGGTAACATTAATTATGAATTTCATGCTACATCTAATAATTTTGAATGTAAAAAATTCACACCCACTTTTGATAATGACAAACTAGTTATGAATGTAAAAGAACTTCCATCCAGTGTTATTGAAGAAAAAAAATCTTGTAAATATGAAGTAAGTTTTACCGCAACAGATGCTAATGGATTATCAATAGATTCCCAAAGTTATCCTATGATTGTAAGAGAACCACTAGATGGTTATGCTATTTTAATTCAAGGTTATAATAAAACAGAAATGAAGTCACATAAAATGACTCTTGACTTTGTAAAAAAATCATTTCAAAAGGCTGGTTTTGATGATAATAACATTTATTATTTTCATCATGGAGAAGATAGCGAACTATTTCCTAATTTAGAAAATATTAATACCACCATTGACACATTAACACATGATATGGAAGTTAACCCTGCTAATATATATATTGTTATGGTGGGTGATAGTAATAAAAACGGCTGGTTTACAATAAATAAAACAGTAGATGATAGAGAATTCATTACACCAACAACTGTTAGAAACTGGTTAAACAAACTAGAAAACAATCTTGATTCTAAACATAAGAGAATTGTTGTTGTTGGTAGTTGTTATTCTGGAAATTATATTGATATACCTGAATATGGGAAAGAAGGTAGGATTGTTATAACCAGTACAACTGATGATAATATTTCCTATAAAGGTTTTATGCAACATAATGTTGACAAAGATGATGCAACCAGATTTGGTTCTTTTTTTGTAGCTGAATTATTCAGATATTTGGAAGCTGGTTATTCAATGCAAGATTCATTTAATACTGCTAAAAAACGCACTCAAATATATACTATCAATGGTGGATATGGATTACAAACTCCATTATTAGCTCATAAAGTACGTTATTTAGATGAGTTAAATATGAACAAAAAAGAAACAACAATTATTGACGAAAATTCCATAATTAATGATTTCGACTTTGATGAAAGTAATAGTATTTTGTCCATTGAACTTGATGAACTTAAAGAGGAAAACCTTTCAAATCTTGGTATAACTGTATATATTCGTGGAGTTAACTATAATAAAAATAATTCTATTACAACTGAATATACGCAAATTGATGTTACACCAGTATTTAAACATATAAACATTCCATGTGATGAAAACAATAAATGTTCAAAAAAAATTGATGCTGAAAAATATTTTAATCAACAAGAAAAATATGAAATTTTCTTTATAATAAAATACGATAATGCTCCTTATTATGCTTACGCTAAACGCTCATTTTTACATAGTTCTAAATTACATGATAATGAAGTGCCATCAGCTCCTAAACCATTACTTCCAAATGGCGATACCACTTCAAGAACTCCAATTTTTCATTGGAAGCATTCCGAAGACAAAGATAATGACCCTATCAATTATACCTTATCAATTTATGATATAAATGTAGATTTTGATTGTAAAAAACCAATTTACAAAGTAGAAGGGATAGAAAGTTCTCCTGCCGTTGTTAATTTTCTTCCTAAGCACGGAAACTACGGATGGAAAATAGAAGCAACTGATTACTATGGAGGAGAAGTTTCAAATAATGACTGCTATGAATTTACTATAAATGCAGTTAATGATGGTGGGACGTGTGGTAATACTCCTTTTGATGCAAATAGTCGTATTACTGTATATAATAAAAATATTAGCAATTTAGCAGAAGTCCCCATACCTAAAGGTGTTTTCAATATTCAAGCAGCTAATACAGATTTGGGATGGCATCAAGGAATATTGACGACATCAAATGATTATGGAGGAAGATGGGCATATGAAGGTAATGCTCAACTATTACAAAATGAACCGAATGTTTCTACTGATGCTTTGTTCAATAGTCAAACTAATATACTCGAAATAATAAATGCTGACACAACTGATTCATGTAATTTAGTAATGCAGTATATACCGGGAACATCTCCTTTGATATTTTATTACATTAATTGGGAATAGATAAAAATGTTGTTAAAACAAATTTCATTGATCATCATATTTTTGAGCATAAATAATGTATTCGCTGAGATCAAAACTGACGGTACATTAGGTAAAATACAATCATTTAATAATGGTCTTAATTTTGAAATTGAAGAGTCATTAGGACAACGAGAAGGTAATAACCTTTTTCATAGCTTTGAAATATTTGATATATTAAAAGGCCGGAGTGCTACTTTTACTGGTTCAAATACTATAACCAATATCATCAGTAGAGTCACTGGTGGCAATGAATCTAATATCAATGGCAAATTAAGTTCTACAATTCCCGGTGCTGATATGTACTTTATTAACCCAGCAGGAATTATGTTTGGAGAAGAAGCTCATATAGATGTACAGGGTTCTCTTCATATAAGTACGGCAGATTATTTGCATTTTAGTGATAACACAGAATTTAATGCTATTAATCCAACCAATATATTGACTATAGCTGAACCAACTGCTTTTGGTTTTTTAAGTGAAACTCCATCTAAAATTACAAAAAAAGCAAGTACTAGTTATACAGAACATAGCCTTTTTACAGTCCTAAAAAATGAAACTATTAATATCGTAGGTGGTGACATAACATTAATAGATAATCACTTAAGAGCGGAAGAACATGCTACTTTTGAAGCATCAGATGGTAATATTAATCTAGTAAGTGTTGCCTCAACAGGAGAGGTATCTATTGAGCCTGTAGAAAATGATAACATAAAACAATATGGTAATATCAAAATACAAGAAATTGGTATACGTCCTGAATCAGCAACCATAGATACTAGTGGTGAAAGTGGCGGTAGAATTTATATAAAAGGTGGCAAAATAGAAATAATAAATGCAAATATTTGGGCAGATACTGAAGGAACAAAAAATGGACAAGGAATTACAATCACAGCAACAAAAGATTTATTAATTTCTGGCAATTCCAGAGTTACTGCTGTAGTAACCACAGGTTCTGGTAAAGGTGGTGATATAGATATTACGGCTCAAAATCTTGAAATATTAGATAAAAGTCAAATTGCAACTACCACTAAAAATGAAGGAAATGCTGGAAATGTTAAAATAAATGTTGAAAATTTAATAAAAATAAATGGTTATAGTCCACATCTTAGAAGTGGAATATTAAGTGATACTACAGGAGAGCGTTTAAAGAGTGGGCAATTAGGTGGAGATGGTGGACAAGTATCTATTACATCTGCAAATTTGATTATAGAAAATCGTGGTATTATTCATACGGAAACTAAGACAAATGGAGTTGCCGGTAATGTCGTTTTAGAAAATATAAAAGAACTTGTTTTGCAAGATGGTGGACAAATCACCGTAGGTACTGAAAATATTGGAGATGCTGGAAAGCTAATAATAAAAAATGCTGAATCTATTTCAATAAGTGGTAAATCTCCACCAATACTAGACATAAAAGGAATATCAAGTACCATAGCAAGTAATACTTTTAGCAAGGGGAAAGGTGGAGAAATCGACATTACCGCCAATAAGTTAAAACTTAGCAAAGGTGGTTCTATAACAGCAGAAAGTATGTCAGAAGATAATGCTGGTGATGCAGGTAATATAAATCTTGAGGTAAGTGAAGCTCTTAACATGGAAAATTCCTCAATATTGACAAAATCTGTTAATGCTAGTGGAGGTAATATTACTATAAATAACCCTAAACTTTTTATTCTTAATAAAAGCCAGATACTTGCTGGTGCAGGTGGTGATGGTTACGGTGGTAATATTAAAATAAAAGCCGATAATTTTATTTCTTCATATCCTTATTCAGAAGGAAGTATTAATAAAGGAAATATTGATTTTACAACTATTAATGAAAACTTAAATAAAGTAAAAATAGGCAAAATAAACATGAGCATAATAAATGCCTCTTCAAAATTAGGAATAGACGGTAATATTGAAATAGATGCTTTCAAAGAAGACATAACTGCTCGCTTAAACTTTTCACCAAAACCATTCCAAGCACCAAAAATGTCCTTAAGCCGTTGTGGTAGTTTTGATGATTTAGGGAGTTTCATAATAACTGCCAGAGACATATCTCCAAGAAGTCCAACAGATTTAAAATATTAATATTACCATTCATTTAAATTTTTGGGATATAACTGTCCCAAAACATAACCTTGTATTCCAATCACCACAATCCTATTATAAAAAGATAATAACCAAATTTAACAACACATTATTCATAGGAAAAAAACATGCTACCCGAACAAGACCTACAACAAATTAAAGACTACGTTCTTTGTACAGGACAAAGTTAAGTAACTAGTTGATTTTGGTTGAAAAAGCATAGAGTATGTAAAAACAGTTCTTTAGAAGAATCCAGATTGAATAAAATCTTACGCAAATAATCTAATCCATATCGA
>JAUCGL010000135.1 GCA_030378105.1 Candidatus Halobeggiatoa sp. HSG11
AAACTATTTTCTATGAAAACTATTTTTGTAGATAAACGTTGGAAAAACAGTTGGTTGAAATCATTGATGGTTGTTGAGAGAGAGACATTTGAGACAAGTACAAAAAAAACAAGCTACGAAACATCCTACTATATAACAAATCAAACGGCAGACAAGCAGCCTCAGGACAAAACCAAAGAATTGGCATGGGCAGTCCGAGAGCATTGGGGGGGCGAATCCGAGAATTGGATTCGTGATGTGACGTTCAAGGAAGATACGGTCAGAACAAAGTCGGGGAATCAAGCTCAAATAATGGGAGTGTTGCGCAGTCTGGCCATTAGTTTGTTACGCAAAACAAAAGTCAAAAATTTTCAAGCAGCTATTGAAACTTTTGCTGACTGTTCTGATAAATTTGAAGCAATGCTCAGGCGGCTTAATTTTTTATGAGAAAGCCGTGCCCCAGAGCATGGAAAGGAAACTTTTTTAAAACGATTAGAAGATGAAATTCAAAAGACAAAACAACAATATCCAAAAGTTATGTATTTAGGAATTGCAGACGGTGCTTACAATTAATTGGAAATTTTTGGAACAACATACTGAACGTCAATTACTAGATTTTTACCATGTAACAGAATATGTAAGCACAAGCATCTTATGCAGCTTATCCTAAAAATAACGTGAAACGAGAATTATGGTTACATGAACATTGTTACACAACTCAAATATGAACCAAAATTTGTGGAAAAAATTATAACAGAAATGGAAAGTTTATCTAAAAAGACAAGCCTTACCAAAAAGATAAAGGATAAGTTATTATCAACAATAACATACTTTAAAAATAATAAACATATGATGGATTATTCAACTCATATAGCTGATAATTTACCAATAGGTTCTGGTGTCACAGAGGCAGCCTGTTACAACATTAGTTAAACAACGATTGTGTGGTTCGGGCATGCGTTGGAAGGAGAAAGGAGCTCAAACTATTTTATCTTTAGGAGCATTAGTACAATCTAAGGGGCGTTGGCAACAATTTTGGGATAAGATTCAACAATACGGAACTCAAGTTTATATTTAATACATCATTATAAATCAACACCCTTTGAGACCACTAGATTCCCACTTTCGTGGGAATGACAATCAATTAGTTTATGTTATGATAACTATATGATTTTAATGTAATTAATACTTTATTATGCTTATCAATGCGTAAGTCCTAGATGATTACAAAAAACGTTAAGCTTCATTGAAACTTAAGTAGTTATTGAACTGCTGAGATGTTTTATAAAAACTTTTGATTGTCGTTGATAATTATATATTTTCTGCTTTTCAATTGGCAAAGATTGTAAATCTGCTATTTTAAACCCTCTTTCTTGAAACCAGTGAGCTGTCCGAGTTGTTAAGACAAAAATTTGTTCTATTTTTAATAGTTTAGCCTTCTGTTCTAAATAAGCCAATAAAATTCCACCTCGATCCGTACCACGATAATCATTATGAACCGCTAAACAAGCTAATTCTGCTATTTTTCCTTCCATAAAAGGATATAAAGCAGCACATGCGACTGACATTCCATCCCTTTCTTGCACAATAAAATAATCAATCTCCATCTCCAATTTTTCCCTTGAACGACGTACCAAAATTCCAGATTTTTCTAATGGCTTAATCAGTTCCAAAATACCGCCAACATCCTCTATAGTTGCTTTGCGAATATTTTCATACGGATTAGTACTAACTAAAGTTCCAATCCCATCTCTACTAAATAACTCTAACAATAAAGCTCCTTCAATATGTCGTGATAACAAATGAACTCGTTGCACACCATTTTGACAAGCTTGAACTGAATTTTTTAATTGATTACTGGATTGGTTTTAATTTTCATATACCTAAACCATAAAATTAATGATTTTAGTAAATATATTTTTCACTGTATTTGGATAATGTGTCACATGTTGTTTGAGCTTAACTTTATCTGTCATTCTCATTCTGTTACCTTCAAAAAGAGGACCCACAATTAAAAAATCATCCGTTTGAATTTTATCTATCACCGGTTGTAAATTTATTTGTAACTCTCGTTGAATAAATTTCAAAGTTTCAACTGGTTGTCCAACTAATGACTCATATTTAATTTTAATTACTTTATGATTCTTTTTTAATTTAAAAACCGTAAATTTACATAATAAGTTAACTGATAAATAATAAATGTTAGCTGCCAACCAAGATTTTGATGATTGAGTTATACCTTGTTTAGAAAATGATTTTACCACGCCTCTTGGGTCACGTTGTAAATAAATAAAATCAATATCACAATCAAGAATTTCATCTAATTTCAAAGCCCTTGCTGGATATTTAGACGAATCGACTATAGTTGATTGTTCAATATTTTCAAATATTGTAGCGTTTAATTTGGTAATAAAATCACTATAAATGGCAAATTCTTTCTTATTGTTACTTAGCTTAAAAAAATCGCTATGATATTCATATTTCGATACAATGTCATTTAATTTTTGCATGTCAAGCCCAATCGGAAATTTGGTTTCCAATTTAGCTTTGATATTTTCCCAAAATACTTGAGTTGGAAAACCTTTTTTATGTCGCCAATAAGTTGGACTACCTTCTCTTATAACATAACGATTAAGTTCTCCACAGCTAAGGATATCTTCCCCATTACCAAGCAAAATATCCAAAATAGTTGAGCCACTTCTGCCAGTGCTTATTATATATATGATTTTCATAAGATGTGAATTATTAGAATGTTAAGATGAATATAGCGATAGTTTTGGGGAGTAGGTTCAAACAATTGTTAAGTTATTTGTCAAAATAAATCTTACAATATGATAAGGGCTATAGCATTTCCCAATTAGTTTAATTATTAAGTGAAATATTTAATTTTTTATACACTAAGCAATTCATAATTGGAAACTGCTATAATTATTAAACTAATAAGGCATTAACTTAAATATATGAATTAACTCAGTTAGAGAATATTTAGGTTTAGTTTATTAATTCTTTAATACCCATTTTTTATATATAAAGCGTACAAAAAATAGGCCATTATCCTTTAAATAACTCTCTTAATTTTTAAATTTCAAGTTCTGGCAATAAAATATACTACAAATATTCAACATGTGTATGTACTTGTTTATTTTTCCATTCAATGATACGCCAACCAGGTCTTGTATGTTTTATAATAAAATGAGAGGTTTCTGTATCAATTTGAAACGCTGTTGATGGAGTTAAATGAATAAATTTATCATTATATATAACAGTTTTATCCGCATGGTAATGTCCACAAAAAACATGTTGAATTTGAGGAATTCTATCTAATGTTTTCCAAACTTCATCAATATTTTGCAATACAGCATGTTCATCCATAAATTTACAATCACAAATAGTTGGTGGGTGATGGATAAATAATAAAGCCGGTTTATTAGAATCTATAAATTTATTTTCCAACCATTCTAGCTGTTCTTTAGCAATCCGGTAAGGAGAACTATCTAAAAATAATAGTTGCCTACCCTTTATTTTACGACCAAAATATAACATACCTTGAGTAACTTCATCAGTATTTGGCATATCAAAAGCATTCATCATACGTACCACATGATCATGGTTTCCAGCCATTAAAATATAAGGATGAGGAAAATCATGCAATGCTTGTTTTATCCATGCGTATGATTCAGGTTCTCCTTCAACAGAGGCCAAATCCCCAGATAAAACCATTAAATCTAAAGGTTTTTTTGCAAGCACTGCCAATACTTTTAAAAAATGTTGACGTACATTAACCCCTCTATATGATATATTTGATGGTCTTATATGAGGATCTGTTACTTGTGCAATAAGCAAGCTTTCTGACATTTTTATCTCTTTAAATTTTGACATGTATCTTAAATTTAAAAACTCCCAGTTAAATATAGGAATCAATCACATAATATCTTAATTAAATAATGGATAAAAGATGAAAAAGATTAAATTTTTAATTTAAATACAAATTTTATAGTAGTTTTATATATTTTTAAATTTATTTGCAATGATCTTGTTATATTTGAGAAAAATTATATCTCGTATACAGTACTTTCTACATAGAAATTATTTAGAAATAAGTTTAAAAAGTTATAAAAAACTGACAGTTAAGTATGTTATCGGTTTTTATGGTATAGTAAATTTTTTCAAAATTAGATTAAAAAGATGAAAAAACAGTATATTCCAACAAATATGTAAATTTAAAATTAAATATTTCTAAGTTGATCTTTCCAAATTATTATAACATAATCAAGGTTTATAATGTCAATTTTACTTTTAACAAATAATCTGATTTTTTATGGTTAATTTTAACTGTAACTATTACCTACAATTGGGATATGAGTTGTTTATTCAAATAAAGATATTCAAATCATATTCATGTTTGTATTTTTTATATCCATATTAATTATTAACCCATTACTATTCACTTGTTCTAAATTTCCATAATTTGGTAGTTCTTACAAACCAATGTAATTTTTGTTAAATCAATATTTTATAGGGATAGAAACAGTCAGTAAAAATCTCCAATTAAGTTATTCTATGAGTTAAATCCATTTTTATAGTATGGGTATAATATTGATAGTATTTTGTAAATTTTTACTCACTGGATTTTAATAATTAAAAGCTTTTTTATGCTGAACATAAAAGTCATATTTATGTATTAATTTTTCGTGCTTATATACACATATTTTTATTGAATATAAATATAAAATATTATAATAACGTACCTGCATTAGTTTAGAAGGATTATCACCTATTCAAGAATTAAATTCAGTTACATTATGACCCTGCATAGCTTTATGAATTGCTGCATCCATACGCTTTTGAGCATAAGATTGAGTCATAGTTTCTAAATTTTCAATTGCTTGTTTAATGGCTTTTATATCAGTATGTTGTTTAACTTTCAATAATTTATCTAAACCATCATTAATTGCTAAAAATTCCTTATGCTTAAGTAAATGTTTACCATCTGTTTTAAGAGCTGCTCGTAAAGAATTTATTACTCGATCTGCTTCCACTTGCTGTTCCCTTAAATTTCTTGCTTCCACATCATCTTGGGCATATTCTAAAGACTCTCGCAACATTTTTTCAATATCATTATCTTGCAAACCATAAGAAGGCTTAACTACAATTTCACTATGCACACCAGTAGTTTCCTCTTTAGCAGCCACACTTAACAAACCATCAGCATCAACTTGAAAAATTACTTGAATTCTTGCTGCTCCTGCTACCATTGGTGGAATACCTCGTAATTCAAAACGAGCCAATGAACGGCAATCTAAAACTAATTCTCGTTCTCCTTGTAATACATGGATAACCATTGCAGTTTGTCCGTCTTTAAAGGTAGTAAAACTTTGAGCTTTAGCAACTGGAATTGTTGTATTGCGAGTTATTATTTTTTCTACCAATCCTCCCATTGTTTCAATTCCCAATGACAAAGGAATAACATCCAATAACAACATATCATCATTGGGTTTGTTGCCGGCCAAAATATCAGCTTGAATTGCGGCTCCGATTGCAACTACTTTATCTGGATCGATGTCTATGTGGGGAGAACATTGGAAAAATTCACCTACTTTTTCTCGTACTCGTGGCATCCGAGTGGAACCACCTACCATCACCACTTCATTAATATCTTCAAAAGTTAAATCAGCATCTCGCATGGCTCTTCGACATGGAATAATTGTTCTCTGAATAATCGGGTCAATTAATTCATTAAACTGATCATGAGTCAATTCATTCTGCCAACTTATACCATCATCAAATTGGATATTTAATGGAGCAACTTCTTGAGTAGTAAGAGTTTCTTTAGCAGCACGAGCAATGTCTAATAACTCCCTTATATGGTGATGTTCAGCATCATCAGCAATATCAGCTTGCTGCATGATCCACTGAGCAACAATTCTATCTACATCATCACCTCCCAATGCTGAATCGCCAGCCGTAGCCATAACCTCAAATACACCATGATGTAAACGCAAAATAGAAACATCAAAAGTTCCTCCACCAAAATCATAAATAACATGGATACCTTCTTTATTGAGGCCATAAGCAACTGCTGCTGCTGTTGGTTCATTAAGTAGACGCAATACATTTAAACCAGCCAAAGTTGCAGCGTCTTTGGTAGCTTGACGTTGGGCATCATCAAAATAAGCGGGAACTGTGATTACCACTCCAGTTAGTTCACTGCCTAAACTGGCTTCGGCTCTCTGTTTGAGATTTATTAAAATATCGGCGGAAACTTGTACTGGACTTTTGTCACCGGTTACTGTACGAATCAGTGGCATACCTTGTCCTTCCGTAAAGTCATAAGGTAAACGAGTACCGGTGGTTTTTATGTCTTCAATTCCACGTCCTAATAAGCGTTTAACTGAAGATATGGTATTAAGCGGATCGGTATTGGCAAATGGTTTGGCTGCATTACCTATGATTGGAGTTGAATCTTTAATGTAATGAACTATAGATGGTAATAAATGTCGGCCTTCAATATCGGGAAGAGTTTCTGCTACACTACTGCGAACTGAGGCTACCAAAGAATTAGTAGTACCTAAATCAATGCCAGCAGCAAGTTTATGTTGGTGAGGTGCAGCAGCCTGTCCGGGTTCAGATATTTGTAGAAGTGCCATACATTTTCCTTAATTTAAGTTTTCCTAATATATGTAGTTCTTCTATAAAAAATCAAACCTAAGCTTATTAAGGAATAGACATGAAAGAAAATTGATATACTTTTTCAGATAAATAACTTCACTTAAAACCTACGAGGTTTCCAAAACCTCGCAGGTTTCACACGAGAATGTATTTTTATGAATGTCTATAGCCAGTTTTACTTGCTTTATTTTTGAGCATTTAGGACTTACGCATTGACAAGACAAACATTTAATGAAACCGTTTAAATATCGTTCCCAAACTCTTGTTTGGGAACGCACTGCTTAAGAAGCTCCGCTTCGTGCGTTAACAATGATATATTTTATCCCAATTCAAAGCAGAGCTATAAACGGCATTGTGTTCCCAAACAGGAGTTTGGGAACAATAATAAGTTATAACTATATAATTTATAAAAATTAATATTTTTTAGCTTTTGTCAATGCGTAAGTCCTAGCATTATAGTTTCTTGGTTTGAGATACATCGGTTCAAGCTATTGATGGCTTAAAACATCAATTTCTATTTCTGCCATGTTAAAGTCATTAGAATTAATTTTACTTTGGTCTCAATAATTTTTTATCCTTCATGGTTGATTTAATTAGTTTTCCAAAATTCTTATCCTTATTTCTTTTTTCTAAATAGGACATTTGGTTGAATTCGGACTCTTTTTTCATTTTTAAATAGTTTTGATAGCGTTGTTCGGACATATCACCTGCTTTAATGGCAGCTAAGATCGCACAGCCTTTTTCATTGGTATGGGAACAGTTAGCAAACTTGCAAATTTGAGAAAGCTCCAGTATTTCCGAGAAGGTCTCATTTAAGCCATCATCAATGGACATGCTACCAAGCTCTCTCATTCCCGGAGTATCTATTATCATTGCCCCATTTGTTAAGCGAACTAATTGACGGCTTGTTGTTGTATGTCGACCCTTACTTTGTATTTTACTTACTTGCTGGGTTTCAAATTTTTCATTACCTATTATGCTGTTAAGTAAGGTAGTTTTACCAACACCAGATGAACCTAACAAGCAATAGGAAGCTTTGCATTTTAATAAACTAATAATTGAATCAATATTTTCTTGATTAAAATTGCTAAATTCCATCACATTAATTTTAGGAGCAATACCCAGAACTTTTTTCTTAATTTCATTAACCTTTTCATCAGGTATAAGGTCGCATTTACTCAACAAAATAACAGGTTCAATTCCACTTTCATTGACCATAACTAAATAGCGTTCCAATCTTCGTAGATTAAAATTATCGTTCAAAGATTGAATAATGAAGGCAACATCAATATTTGCTGCTATCAACTGGAAATCAACTAGTTTTCCAGCCTTCTTTCTCTTCAGAAGTGTTTTTCTTGGGAAGACACCATATATAATTGCATGGGTATCATCATCATAAAAATCGGCATACACCCAATCACCAGTAGTAGGAAGCTCACTAGCAGATTCGGTACAGTAAAGGAGATTTCCTGATAATTCAGCAAATATTTCCTCACTTCCTTTTGTCAGAATGTAGCTATCTTTATGCACGGAAACTATCCGAGCAACACTATGAGCAGCAATTTTTTCATCATCCACTCGACTTTTAAACCAGTCGCTATACCCTATGTTTTCTAAATTACACATGATTTGCTTTATGTTCTTAAACCTAGTTGACGCAGCGAGAACGTTTTAATTAATTTGATTCCATGAGGTTTCACCTATGGCTATTCAAGTGTAAACCCCGTTGGGGTTGTTTTAACTATTCTAAAAGGATTGAATGTGAATAGCCACCGATAAAATCGGTGGAATATAAAAATCCTATTAGTTCAGTTAATAAGTATATATTATTATTTAGGATTTACACATTGACAAGATAAACATTTAATGAAACCGTTTAAATATCGAAATATCGAAATATCGTTCCCAAACTCTTGTTTGGGAACGTACTGCCAAGAAGCTCCGCTTCGTCTTAAACAATGATATACCTCAATTCAAAGCAGAGCTATAAACGGCATTGTGTTCCCAAACAGGAGTTTGGGAACAATAATAACTTATAACTATATAATTTATAAAAATTAATATTTTTTAGATTTTGTCAAAGCGTAAGTCCTAGATTTAAACAATTCAAACCACTAACTAACAGTTAGATAACCATTATTCCTTCAGCTTCCAACATTCTAACTAAACGAATTAAAGGCAAACCAATAATAGCAGTTGGATCAGTACCATTCATTTGCTCAAGTAACGCTATCCCCAAACCTTCTGATTTAAAACTACCAGCACAATTATAAGGTTTATCTACACTTAAATAATTTTCTATTTGTACTAAAGTAAGTGTACGAAACACCACGCTAAAAATAACTACATCAACTTGGGCTTGATTTGTATAACTATTGTACACACATAAACCAGTTATAAAATCAACTTGTCTACCACTTGCTTGGGTTAATTGTTTAATTGCTTGTTCGTGAGTACCCGGCTTGCCTAAAATAGTATTGTCTATAACTGCAATCTCGTCAGACCCAATAATTAAAGCTTGTGGATAAGTTGAACAAGCAGAATATGCCTTTAATTTAGCTAAACGGATAACAAGCTCAGTAGGTGACTCACCAGCTTTTGGAGTTTCATCAACATCAGGAGCATAAGTGGTAAAAGGAATATGCAAACGACTTAAAACACTTTTTCTAAATTGTGAAGTTGATGCTAATACTAAAGGTAATTTAACAGAATTTGATACAGTCATATTTGATATAATAATTAACGAAAATTTGACACAGATTGATCATCATTATACCATTAAGAGATTTATGTTAGAAACTTTACCTAAATGGATTCATTCACAACATCTTGCTGTTAAAGGACGCAATCTTAAAGGACAAGTTGCAATTTCTGAGTTATCTGAACGCTTGTGCGACAATTTGTGTAATACAGATGGATATGTACAGATTGATTGGCAGTTTATTCTTGATGATAAAAAACGTCCAACAATTTCTGGTCAAGTAGAAACTCAGTTACAAATGCTGTGTCAACGTTGCTTAATACCAGTGGTTATAACAGTTAATGCCAAAGTTGCTTTGGTAGTTTTTACTGAAGAACCATCACAGTATGAAGAATTGCCGCCAGATTATGAAACAATAACATTGCCAAATAAACCAGTATCACTATTAACATTAATAGAAAACGAATTAATTTTAGCTCTGCCCGTTGTAGCAAAACATGAAATATGTCCATCTAATGAATTTCAAATGCAAGATGAAGCTATCGAACAGAATGACAACCCATTCAGTGTGTTATCAAAACTGAAATAATTATTTAAATTTTTAGTTAAACCTTAAAATAATTGTGAATAAGTGAATTATTAATGATTAATTACTAATGACTTTCATTAAAAATTAACCATTAGTCATTCACCATTTACAATTAACAACCCTCAAGAAAGGAAAAAATATGGCTGTACCTCAAAATCGAAAAACCCGTTCCAAACGCGGTATGCGTCGTTCTCATGATAAATTAACTGCTCCAACTTTATCTATTGAACCAGAATTAGGAGAAGAGCATCTCCGTCATCACATAAGCCCTTCAGGTTATTATCGTGGTCGCAAAGTAATTAACGTCAAGGATGATTAAAATTTGATTCCACGTATTGCTTTAGATGCGATGAGTGGCGATCATGGTCCGTCTGTCATTGTTCCAGCTGCTTTACAAATATTATTAGAAATAGATGATGTACAAATAATTTTTGTTGGAGATGAAGCTGTTATTAATCAACTGATAGTCGGACAACCTGCCGATATAATGCAGCGTTTGTCTATTCGCCATTCCAGTCAAGTTATAGAAATGGACGATCCGCCAGCACTTGCATTACGCAATAAACGAGATTCTTCCATGCGAGTTGCTATTAACTTGGTCAAACAAGGTGAGGCTGATGCTTGTGTAAGTGCTGGTAATACCGGGGCTTTAATGGCAACTTCTCGTTATGTTTTAAAAACTTTGCCCGGCATAGATCGACCAGCCATCATAACTGCTATCCCTAATACTCAAGGTACATCAACTCATGTTCTTGATTTAGGGGCAAATGTTGATGTAAGTGCTGAACAGCTATTTCAATTTGCAGTTATGGGTTCTGTATTAACAAATGCAGTTGATAACTTAGATACCCCTCGAGTTGGATTACTTAATATAGGTCAAGAGGGAATTAAAGGCAATGAACGAGTTAAAGAGGCATCCAAATTATTAACAAGTGGCTCTAGCATTAATTATGTTGGCTTTGTTGAAGGTGATGATATGTTCACCGGCGAAGTTGATGTGGTTGTATGTGATGGTTTTGTTGGCAATGTGTCCTTGAAAACTATGGAAGGGGTTGCCAAAATGATAAGTTTTTATTTAAAACAAAGCTATAACCAAAATTTATGGACTAAATTTGCAGCTTTGGTTTCTTTACCAGTTCTCAAAAGTTTGCGTAAGAGAATTGATCCACGGCGTTATAATGGAGCTAGTTTGCTTGGGCTGCGTGGTATTGTGGTTAAAAGTCATGGTAGTGCGGATCAATTTTCTTTTACTTATGCTATTAAAGAGGCCATTGTTGAGGTGCAGAAAAATGTACCGTCCCAAATAAGTCATATATTAGCTACTTTACTTAGTGAAAGAAGGCATATTGAGTGATTTATTCTCGTATAGTTGGAACCGGTGGCTATCTGCCTGACCGGATATTAACCAATGCTGAATTAGCAACCAAAGTTGACACTAGTGATGAATGGATTGTTGGACGTACTGGCATTAAATCCCGTCATATAGCTGCTGAAAATGAAAGTACTTGTGATTTAGCTGAACAAGCTTCTCTCAAGGCTTTAGAGGCAGCAAATGTTGATATTTCAGAAATAGATTTAATCATATTAGGAACAACAACTCCAGACCGAATTTATCCAAGTACTGCCTGTTTATTACAAGCTCGGTTAGGTAATCATGGAGCTGCGGCTTTTGATGTGCAAGCAGTATGTAGTGGTTTTGTATATGCTTTAAGTACGGCTGATAAGTTTATTAAAACTGGTGCTGCTAAATGTGCATTAGTTATTGGAGCCGAAGTTTATTCTCGAATATTAAATTGGACAGATCGTGGTACTTGTATTTTATTTGGTGATGGTGCTGGTGCTGTTGTTCTTAAGCCAGATTCTGAGCCGGGTATTTTATCAACTCATTTACATGCTGATGGTGCATATAAGGATTTATTAACTGTGCCGGGTCAAGTTGCCAATGGTCGTATTAATGGCGATGGTTTTACCAAAATGCAGGGTAATGAGGTATTTAAGTTTGCGGTCAATGCGTTACGCAATATAGTTGATGAAACTTTACAGGCTAATCAGCTTGATAAAGATGCTATTGACTGGTTGGTTCCACATCAGGCAAATATTCGTATAATTGCTGCAACGGCTAAGAAGTTAAAGTTACCTATGGAGCAGGTTATAGTTACCGTAGCAGAGCATGGTAATACTTCCGCCGCTTCGGTTCCACTGGCATTGGATGTTGGGGTGCGAGATGGGCGAATTCAACGTGGTGATATGTTGTTGTTGGAAGCAATTGGTGGTGGATTTACTTGGGGTTCTGTGTTGGTTAAGTATTGATTAAGGATAGTCCTCAGATTTGGGGACTATTTTTGTGCGAGGAGTTCTTTGATTTTTTTTTACCCTACATGGCTTTGTTAGAAATGATTTTTAAAGAATTATGGAAAATATCTGTAAATATCCTTTCGATGTAACAAGCGAGTAATAATAACCTCTTCTTCCACTACTTCAATCCCCATTCGATAATTACCCAACCTGATACGGTAAAAAGTATCGTACCCTTTCATCTTCTTCATATTTTTAATATCATCCAAATCATCAGATTGTTTTATTTCTTCAATAATTTGTTTTACTCGTGCAAATAATTTCTTATCTTTAATATGCTTTAAATCTTTCTCAAAACTAGATTCGTAACTAATTTTCATGCTCAATTTTCTAATAACGCAAAAATTTTATCTTCACTCACAAAATCATTTTGTCTGCCTTCTTTGATTGCATTAGCTAAAGCTATTTCTTCTAATGCTTCCATGATTATCTCGTAAAACAAATCACGCTTACCTTCAATTAATTCAATAACAACTTCTTTTAAAAGTTCTTTTGTTTTTGCATCATTTTCAGCCATGCAAGCTCCATATTCTTCAGTTTCTGCTTCGTCATGTTCTTCATTAGAACAAATATTCAACTGACTCATGATGAGTTTCGCAGAAATTTCATGATGTCCCCGGAACGTCCATGTCCCGTTGACTAATCAATTTTTCAGCGAAACCGGTTATAATTGCCCCGACACGTCCGGTCTCATCGGGCGATTCCGCACTGA
>JAUCGL010000136.1 GCA_030378105.1 Candidatus Halobeggiatoa sp. HSG11
ATAATTATTATGGATAATGCTTCTTTTCACAAATCAATTGAAACCGAGTCTCTGATTGGGGAAGCTGGATGTTATTTATTGTTTTTACCTGCATATTCACCAGAATTCAATCCAATTGAACACAAATAGGATTCAGTTATAACGTTACATTAAGCAGTTTCGTTATAAATTTGATTCACTTATCGAAACAATAGGTTTTATTTTTCAGAATATAATTAATTTTAATGGTGTAAAAATATAGGAATGTTACTATATCAGTTAATCCATTTGTATTATTAGGTGTTATTTCAGCAGCAGTATCTGCATATCCGTAGGATATACGATAAGTTGGCTGAATTACACTTGATACTGAATCAACATCAAGACGAAGCCATGCAAAGCTAGGGGTATTTAGTGTATCTTTAGCGATGACTAAAAATGGTCCCTTATTTATTAAATCATTATTAAAAAGAACTATCGGTCCTCCACTAACCTTACCACTATCTTTCCCTGACCATATTCTACTCATTCCATCTGTTCTAGTCCAGGAACCAGAACCCATACTCGTTTTTGCATACACCTTAATAGTACCAGTTGACACATCTCCAGTAGCTATAGTGGATATGATATTCAAATTTATATCATGTGTATTTCCATTACATCCACTAAGGTTTGCATTACCAGTAGTAATATTGCCAATTTGATAAATTCCTGCTTGTACATTAAAAGCAACTGTACTTGCAACTGAAGCAACCCCTAATGCTATAAATTTAGCATCCAGTGAAAGTCTATTAGAATCAGCCTGACGTGATACAAGTTGGGTCTTTTTCCAGTCTTGCCAACGTGAAGGTTGGGTTTTGTCTTGTTGAGTGTTTACCATTTAAAATATCTTCTTCAGTTGAAATTTACCTAATTTTATACTGAGATTGAGTCCCACACAGGAATATCAAGAAACTTTGATAGTTTTTCAGAATCAGTCCGAATTAAGGATAGAGCATTGTGAGCAATTACATTAAATCTGCCGCCATCTTTTTTGATAAGGTTTAGTTCATAACTATAGTATGAATTTTTTTTACCATTACTATGATACTTTTGTAATAATTGAATTGCATGTAAATCAGAAAGTTTGCATTGATCTTTGATATTGATAATGTCACTTGTTTGTAGACTTGCTTTACCTTTCCAATAATAACCCACAGTTTTATCAAAATTCCTTGGTATTAGACAACTACGAAGTATAAAGAAACCTGCAGAAAAGAATATAATTCCAAAAAGAATCCCAATATATATATCTTTTTGTGGCATTCTAGTGGCTTCTGAACCCAATAAACCAAAAATTACTAAACCAATAACTATGAATATTGAGGAAAGTATAAGTGTCAAGGGACGTACAACAAACATAACCTTAGTGTACGAAGCTTCTTTAAGATAATGAGTGCAACCACCGGTTACCCTTGTAGCAGAAGTCCATTCTGTAAGTAATGCAATCTCATCATTAAAAGATGCTGGATCAAATCTAGGTTCTCTTTTTAAAAATTTTTTAATTGAATCCTTCATTGAATCCTTAATTTCATCTTCTTTTGGTAAATCTACATCTAATTTACTCATATTTTCTGGTTCCAATGCACTAGCGTGATAGGAATCCATTTTTTTCTGGTTCTCATGCCCCAACATCACTACAATTAACCAAATAACCGAAATTATTGCTCCAATTAAACCAATCGGAATTGTAACAAACAATAAAAACATCATCATACTCATCAAATTTAGTAAATTCTCAAAATCAATTCCTAATATAAAACACGGATTAGAATTTTCTGAACTCAATGCACATCCATTTGTAGTAGCTACAAGCAAAGCTATTAACACAGGTATAATTGGTAAAATACCAAATATCACAGAAGCAACAAAGGACTTGATAGGTTTACTCATTTTGGAATTCATAATGAACCAAATAACTAAAATTATTGCTCCAATTAAACCAATCGGAATTGTAAGAAGCAAGAGCTTCGCCATCCTAACCATCGAATCTAGTAAATTCCCAAAATCAATCCCCAGTATAAAACACGGATTTATATTTTCTGAACTTAACGCACATCCATTTGTACCGGCTATAAGAAAAGCTATTAACAAAGGTATAATTGGTAAAATACCAAATACCGCAAAAACAACAAAGAACTTGATAGGTTTACTCATTTGGAAATCCATTATTTATAGTATCACTGCCATTAAGTTAAGGAATTTATATTTATTATCAATATTATACATAGAAAATTATCTATTAAGTAAAAATTGCACCTTTTCTCGTTCCCAACGTCCCGTCTCATCGTTATACATAAGTCAAAAGTAACAAATGTAGGGTGGATAGAATGAAATGAAATCCACCATTTTGAAGGTTCGGTGGGTTTCTACATAATATATTTTCATTTCAAATACTTAAATACTTGTGTATAACGATGAGACGTCCCGTTGGGAATGCAGTCGGGGACGCACTGCGTCCCGCAACGCAGAGCGTTGCAGAAGGCATTCCCAACCAAGAGGTTGGGAACAAGGTAAAAATGGTGCGGATAAAGAAATTATTAAACTATTTGCTATATTTCACGATAGTACTTGATTTTATTATAGGGTGTATAAGCGGTAGCGTCATACACCAAACCACATATAACAGGTGGATGACGCTTCGCTTATCCACCCTACATTTGTTGCTTGAGACTTATATATAACGATGAGACGAGACGTTGGGAACGAGAGAACTCTACGAACTCACACCAGAAGAAATAGAAATCGTAGAAAATTCCGTTAAATAGGAATAATTAGTACAGCGAAAGACTGTTTTAAATGAATACCGCAGAGCGGTATAGTAGGCATTCCCAACGAGACGTTGGGAACGAGGGAAAAATGGTGCGGATAAAGAACGACCATTATCCCGAACATTTATAACTTATCTCAAGCCACTGTTTGATAATACAAATTTTGAGGATGAGTTCCTTCAGTGAAAAAATACCACCGTTCCAAAGTTAATCCCAGATATTGGCTAACAAAAGCAACTACGGCTAAATACTCTAATCCAAAACTGATTAAAAACAACAATATAATTGGAACTAAAAATATTAAAATCAAAAACATGACTTTGATGATTTTAAGCGTGTCTAAAGACTTGTTGTGAAAAAACTCACGAGTATTAAAGGAACCGCCCATAAATCCCTGAGTTTTTTGTTTAATAATTGTATGACGCACTCCAATTGCACTGCGTAAATTTGACTTAGGTTTCAGATTATTGTTGCGTAACAAACTGATACTACGAGTTATAAAAGCAGCAGTTGTTAAAATAATAGCCCACAGTGCATAAAAACTACCCACATCAGCCCCCACATAAATAGAAAAAGCTGTTGCTAAAGTAAAGCCAGATGCACCTCCTAACAAGATATAATTGATAACCGTAAGTGGATTATACCATTCAGGCAAGAAACGAATACTTGCATAAATCATACTTGTACTTACGAATAATAAAAAAGTAACTAAAGTTGCTATTGCTCCCACAAATAAAGACAGATTAATCGGTTGCATTTGATTTATAACAAACAATTGCTTTTCACTCCAACCAAAATAATGAATAACTCCATACAATGCAACAAAAAACATTACAGTTGGTAAAATAATAACTTCACGAGATAACCAAGAAGTTCGCCATTGACTGGCAGAACGCCATGCTCGTAGTGGACGGCCTAAGTGAAAGAAGGAAGCAAATAATCCCATTGCCAAAAAAGTTAATGCTAATAGATTACCAAGTGCATAAAAATTCTGGCTATTTTGAACTGGTAATAGATTAAGCATAGAATAAATTTGGCCAGTATACAAAGCCAAAAACAAACCTTGTCCAACTCCAATCAAGGTGGTTAATAGAACTACTGAAATTGCTGGGTGCATTTATTAATACCTCATTTGTAGATTTTACCAACTCATAAAGTCAAGACTTTGTTGGTCTTTAGGTGGTTCTGGTAACAAACCTTCTTTTTTAAGTGGATTGTCGGAACGTTGTAACTCATCCTCATGAATTTTAAGATGAATTTTTCTACGTGGTAAGTAATGATTAGATGGATTAGTACCCCATTCAGGCATTAATTGATACCCACCATTTTCACGAATCTGTTTGGAAACTTCAGTATCAGGATCATGAATATCACCAAATAAACGGGCACTAGTTGGACAGGCCAATACACATGCTGGTTTACGTTCTGATTCAGGTAAAGTTTGGTCATAAATTCGATCCACACATAAAGTACATTTTTTCATCACTTTTTGGTGTTGGTCAAACTCACGGGTTCCATAAGGACAAGCCCAAGAGCAATATTTACAGCCAATACATTTGTCATAATCGACTAACACGATTCCATCTTCTTCACGTTTGTAACTTGCCCCAGTCGGACAAACCTTAACACAAGAAGGGTCTTCACAATGGAGACAACTTTTTGGAAAATGTATCATTTCTGTATTGGGAAATGTTCCTATTTCATAGGTTTGTACTCGATTAAAAAAAGTACCAGTGGGATCAGCACCGTAAGGATTAACATCTGTCATCGGCCCGGCCCAACCAGAAGTATTCCACTCTTTACAACTGGTGACACAAGCATGACAGCCAACGCATACATTAAGATCGATGATTAAGGCTAATTGTTTCATATTGATATTTGTATTTTAAAATTACTTTTTCCTAAACATTCTAGCAAAATAAGCTTGCCATTTCCAATGGTTTACTATCCATACTAGGCAATGGTTTTTGACTACAATTATTATGTCGTTATTTGCTGTGCTTCCTTGTTAAATACCAGCAATTCTTTCAGTAGTTCGTTGGCTATTTGTACACTATCTCGATAACCTTCACAACTTATCAAAAAATTATAACGATATTCTTCCGCACATACTGTAATAACTTGTAACGCCATACGGTATTCGGTTTTATCAGTCCTAAAGGTGGTATATTCAATTAATTCTTCAAACAAATTATTTAATTTATGAGTACGTGAATATAAACCGTGTTTACTTTTTGATTCCAATAAATATTTAAATAGCATTTCAAACATTTGTTGATAGTGAAAACAATGCAGAGAACAATCTTTAATCGTCATTTTCTCTATCACATCCACATTCATTGCATGTTGCCATGCTTTACCACCTAAGTTTTCAACATTTTCAAAGTTTTTAAAGTATTCTGCATACATAAATTTAACTATCTTAAAAATAATATTTCGCTAACACCGTTCTTGAGCCACATGTCTTTTTGCGTCAGTTCGTAGGGTCGGTGAAGCAAAGCGTTAGGCGACCATATATAATATAAACAAATACATAAATTATTGATTGGATTTATGTTTGGTCGGTTTCATTTCATTGCACCGACCCTACCCGGCTTTGTTAGAATTTTTTACAATTTTTCAATTTGTAGGGGGTAATCCCTTGTGGTTACTCCCAATCAATTTCCTTAACTTAATGGTAGTGACCCGGCTACAAGCTAATTTCCTTAGCAATCAATTTTATTTACCAACTCCATTTCTTCAGAATCTAGTGCTAATGTAAAACTATTAAATTTGTCAAATGGCTGATTTACTAACGCTTTTCCATGCTTTATCTCAAGTTCGTAGGGTAGATGAAGCAAAGCATAACCGACCATATATAATATAAACAAATACATAAATTATTGATTAGATTTATGTTTGGTCGGTTTCATTTCATTGCACCGACCCTACCCGGCTTTATCAATGAACCTATTTTTACTTCGTTATTCTTATTATCCAAAATCATAAATTTATTTTTTCCTAGTTCTTAAGAAGTACATAAACGACAGTGCCATGCACCACATGATGAATTTGGTGTATGACGCTTCGCTTATACAGCTTACGAGTTAATGCCATTCTATATCTGAATCAGGTATTTCTCTTAATACTTTATCTACCCAAATACGAGCAAGATTAGTAGAAAATGTATAAACACCTTGTCCAGATAATTCTGGTGGTTGAATAAAACCCACTGCCCTCAAACGACTGATGATAGTAGTCATACTACCACGATGTTGTTCATCATCTTTATTTGGATCTTTTGGTAATGACTCATCCAATTCATCTAAAGTTGCTGTTCCACCTTTTTCAGCGATAAATTGTAAAATTTCAAGAGAACGACTAGATGCTGATTTAGCATTTTTAATCATATTATCAAAGGGATAAACACTCAATAATTCAATTACTCCTTTAATATTATCGTGACCAAAAAGACTTTCTCTAAAATCTTCTTCAGTCAAAATGTTATCAGAATCAAAATCAAAAGCATAACAGCAGATTGCTTGTACATAATATGGTATTCCATCAGATTGTTTAACAAGCAAATGTGCAAATTCTTCATCATACTCTTTTTTATCTGAAAAATCTGAAGAACTATCCAAACCTTTTTCAAGAACATTTATGACAGATTTTTCTGTAAATCTTGAAACATCAATCAGATTTAAAGTGCGTATTAAAGATTCATGTGCTATTTGAATTTCTTCTACAACTTCTGGTATTGCAGACATAATAATCTTTATTTGTGGATCAACTTCCTCAATAATACTACGCATTTGAAGAGAAAAATTTACAGCAAATTCAGGATATATTCCTAATCTATCGGTCTCATCTATAATGATTACAAGACTTTTAAAATCATCTCGAATTTCATCCCAAAATTTCATTAAAACTTTAGCAAAATTAGGAGCAATGGTTTCTTCAATATTATTTTCAGAGCGAAAAGAAACTCCTATACCCCCTATTTCTACCCCTTTGATAGTTTTGCTTAAAAAAGCAGTTACCTTTTGGAGAGTATTTTCACTAGCCTTTTTTTCTACAGTATCGTAAAAATTTGCAATAATATCTTTTACGAGTTCTGTCATTGATTCAAAATGTCCCAAACGGGAAAATACTATCAATGCTTGTTGATTTTCATACTCATCTTGAATATGTTTTAAAATGCTTGTTTTACCAATACCACGCTCACCTTTTAATAAAAGATGATTTGCTTTACCGTTAAACGTTAATTCAAAGGATTTTTTTATCTCTTCGAGTTCATTTTCTCTACCTGCAAAATTAGTTTTATCTGCTGGATTTTTTGGATCAAAAGGGTTCATTTGTCTCCTTTAATTAATTTTGTGCTAATACCAGATGTTAAACGGCAGTGCCATGCACCACATGATGAATTTGGTGTATGACGCTTCGCTTATACAGCTTACGAGTTAATAACTACGCTGGGGCTATTTTTTTAATGAAACTGTTCTCATATTAATAAACATGCCGTCACTCAACAAGTTTGCATGAGTTGTTAGTTTTCCAGTATTAAGGTCCATCAAATTATAAAATTGCATACCACTTTCTTCTTTCCAAGAAAGATAAATAATGCCATCAACAATTTGGCTTGACAGATATGGGTTGTTACCTTTGTCTGGCCCTTCAAATGTTCCTTTTACTAACTGCCAATGAAGAGACTTGTCTGACGTTATTGTTATATCGTAGGCATAACTACCATAATCAAATAAATATGTTTTTCCTACGATGTTTGGCTTAATATTATTTACTTTGCTATCCCCCGCAAGGAGATTGCCTGAAAAAAGCAATAATAATATGAGTAATGCCGTCACTGATTTAATGAAATTCATTTTTAACTCCTGTAAAGTAATTAAAAAAACTATAACACCCAACTAACTACTTATCATTAAGACCAATTAGCCCTAATATTCCTAAATATTGGCCGATAAATTAGACAAGTTTACCCTGTATAGGAATTATCTTAAAAACAAACATACTGACAAATCCTAATGTTTATGTCAAGCGAAAAATGCTTTCCTTATCAAAATTACTTTTTCCTAAACATTTCAGTAAAATAAGCTTGCCATTTCCGAGGTTTACTATCCATACCCGGCAATGGTTTCACAGGTGCGAACTGTGGTAAAGTTTGAGTTGGTTCACCATCTGTCACTTTATAAATCCGTACTTGTAAATCATACCAAGCAGCTTGTCTCATCGTTATACATAAGTATTTAAGTACTTGAAATTAAAATATAGGGCCACTGCCATTAAGCTATTAAGTTAAGGAGATTGATTGGGGTAACCACAAGCAATAACCCCTACAAATCATCATTTAACGTAGGGGGCATTATGGTTGCCCTTAACACAAATGACAGAACCTTCAAAATGGTGGATTTCATTTCATTCTATCCACCCTACAATTTGTTGCTTGAGACTTAATGTATAACGATGAGAGCAGCTTGTAGGGTACATAAACGATAGGGTAGTCCTGCAATATATAGTGTTAAACCTAGTAGTTTTTTTTGAAGCTATCACTACTTTTTATAAGACTACCAACGATAGTATCATGCACCATATAGACAGATTTGGTGTATAACTTTTTACTTATACACCTTAAAGTTTTTATATTCCACCGATTTCATCGGTGGCTATTCACATTCAATCCTTTCAGGATAGTTAAAACAACCCCAACGGGGTTCACACTTGAATAGCCATAGGGTGAAACCTATGGAATCAAATTAATTAAAATACTCTCAGCGTCAACCATCAGTTATTTAGGAAAGATGTCTATTAAATATCAGTTGGAGTTAATAATTGATTGTTCTATTGCCAATAATGCTTGTAATGGGTTTGGAGCTGTAGTTATTGGACGACCGATAACTAAATAATCCGCTCCATGTTGTAATGCTTGAGCTGGAGTCATAGTTCGTTTCTGATCATCGGCTCTTGCAAATGGGCGAATACCGGGTGTTACTAATTTAAATTTTTTATCCAAGTTGTTGCGTAATCTAGTTATTTCAAGTGGTGAACAGACAACTCCATCCAAATAACAGTCATTAGCCAACTTCGCCAACCGCAATACGTTATCTTCAACTGTACCTTGCAATCCCACCGATGCTAAATCATTTTGCTCCAAACTAGTTAAAATACTCACCGCAATAAGTAATGGACGCTCTGTATATTTATCCACAGCTTCTCTAGCTGCCAACATCATATTCTGCCCTCCCAACGCATGAACATTTATCATCCATACACCTAAATCAGCCGCAATTGAACAAGCTTTAGCCACTGTATTTGGAATATCGTGATATTTTAAATCTAAAAAAACTTCAAATCCATCAGCAACTAATTTTTCCACTAAAGCAGGGCCACTGCGAGTAAATAATTCTTTACCAATTTTAACTCGGCAGCGTTTATTTTCTAATTTTTCTACTAGTTCTAAACATGATTCGGATTTGGGAAAATCTAAAGCAATTATTATTGGAGAGGTCATTGTAATCTTAATTAAATTAAAAAACTTAACAATAATAAATAATTCCATCAATGTCAAGTAAGAAAGACGTAACTTCTCATTATTCACAGGTAGAAGCCTGAAGAATCAGTTCAGGTAATGGTGGGATTTGTGCAGTGGCAGATATTCGAACTTGAAGATAATACCAAAATGATATGCCATATTTTCGATAATTTTTTTTCAAGTTGGCAAAAGTATAGCATTTCCCGATTGGATAGATTACAGTAATACAAAATAAATAATTGATATTTTTGTAGAATTTAATTAATAATTAAGCATTCATAATTAAGAATTGCTATAATATCTTGTTTATACTATTTTGCCATATAGTTTTTCAGATAAATATTTTCGCCAAAAGACCTGCCAGGTTTCGCAAACCTGGCAGGTCTGAGAACTTTTATTTTTCTGAAAAACTATAGCTATTAATAAAGAAGGATACATCTGTCATAATTGCTTTCTTTGTTTCTATTAGTTACAATGCTTTATTTTTATTACTTAAAAAGCCAAAATATATCTTTTCCAAATTAATAACTAAAAATATGTTAAAAAATGTCAAAATAAGCAATAAATTAGCATTAATGTTAACTATTCCAATGCTTGGATTATTATATTTCACCATAGGCATAACATGGGAAAAACAAGAAATTATGCGGCAGATGAACTTATCCCAAAAACTAGTTAAATTAACGGTTAAGTCCAGTGCATTAATCCATGAATTACAAAAAGAACGCGGATTATCTGCCGGTTTCATTGGTAGTAAAGCAACTAAATTTATTACGAAATTATCAAAACAAAGACAAATGACAGATGATAAAATAGCCAAATTAAAACTTTTATTGAATAACTTTCCGTTTGAACTTTTTGATGAAAGCTTTAAACGTAAATTAGATGAAGTTTCGGTGGCATTTGACGAAATAAAAACCAACCGGCAATTAATCAATAAGGTAAAAATATCTTTAGATACTGAATTAAAATTTTATACTAATATCAATAATTTATTATTAACCAATATCAGGCATCTTTCCACTTTAGTCACTAATGCCAAACTTGCTAATAAAATTGTATCTTATGTTAATTTGTTACAAGCTAAAGAAAAAGCAGGAATTGAAAGAGCAATTTTAAACAATGTATTTAGTCAAGGATTTTTTCCGGCTAGTCTGTACGAAAGGTTTACTTTGTTGGTTGATGCTCAGGAAAATTATACTAAGGAGTTTTTTTTCTTTGCTAGTCCTATCCAAAAACAAATTTATCATAATGTTATTAATCAAAATCAAGTTTTATTAGCGGAATTTGCTAAAATAAGACAAATTGTATTTAGTCAAGAACTAAAATTACAATTATTAACCAAATTACAAACTCAAGTCGGTTATGGTGGCTTAATTCACCAATTTAAAAATTATGTATTACGTGGAAAACAAGATTATATAGACGGCTTTCGATATAAATATCAACAAACTGAGGCTATTTTTCATAAATATAAAAATATCAATGGAATTTCAGCCCAAGATATTAAAAATATTGAAATAATTGTTGCAACATTTGCTGAATATAATAAAAAACTGGATGTTGTTATTAAACTTAAAAAACAACATAAATTAGCAGAAAATATTGATACCATTGTTAAAATTGATGATAGAGCTGCTGTTAAGGCTTTAGAGCATTTATTAAAAGGTGGTAATACTGGTATATCTCCAGTTTATTGGTGGGAGTTGGCAACTAAAAGAATAAATTTACTTAAAGATATAGAAGAGCAAATAACAGTTGATTTAAATAATTCTACCAATCGACTTAAAATGGATGCTCAGACTACTTTTATTTTTGTAGTATTGTTTATGATAATAATAATATTAGGAACTTTTTTTATATCTTATATTTTTGTGCATTCCATAACAGAACCATTGAAAAAATTGGTCAATATAGCTGATAAAATTTCTAATGGGGAACGACAAGTTCAGTTTAACGTTAATTCCAAAGATGAAACCGGTAGGCTATCCAAAGCTATGTATAATATGCTTGATTCCATCAATCGTTCGGAACTTATGTTAAAAAATACTAATCAAGCTTATGCTCGTTTTGTACCAAATGAATGTCTATATTTATTGGATAAAGAACATATTGTCGAGGTTAAAATGGGACATAATTTGGAAACTGATATGACCATTCTATTTTCTGATATTCGTTCTTTTACCACTCTGTCTGAAAAGATGTCTCCCCAAGAAAATTTTGATTTTATTAATAATTATTTAAAAATAATGGGGCCAGTTATACGTAAAAATGGTGGAATCATTGATAAGTACATTGGGGACGCAATTATGGCATTGTTTGATAACCCAAATTCTGCGACTGAGGCCGGCATTGCTATGCTTAATAAGTTGAATGAATTTAATAATACTGAAGGACAGGAAATTAAAATTGGTATTGGTATAAATACCGGTAAATTGATGTTTGGAGTTATTGGGGAAGAACATCGGTTACAATGCACAGTGATAAGCGATGCAGTTAATTTGGCTTCACGGTTAGAAAACGCAACTAAAACTTATGGCAATGATTTAATTATTAGCAACAACACATTGAATAAATTAGATGATCCGAGTCAATATTCTATGCGTTTTTTAGATAAAATTAAGGTCAAAGGTCGTTCTGAAAAGGTTAATATTTTTGAAATTTTCGATGCTGATGAATCACAATTGAAGCAAGATAAACAGGCTACTATTAAAAAATTTGAACAAGCAGTTAATTTATATCAAGAATATCAATTTTCAACAGTACAACAACTTATGCAGGAATGTTTACAGATCAATTCGCAAGATAAAGCTGCTAATACTTATATTCAACGTTGTCAAACATTCTTAAAAGTCGAACAGAGCGAAGATTGGGAAAAAATTGCCGAAACTGTTAAATGGACTTCAGACGTAGCAGTCAATCACCCGGTCATTGATGCACAACATCAAGAATTGTTTGGTTTAATAAAAGATTTAATCATGTCTATCGGTAATGGTAATACGATTGAAGAAGTTGAAACAGTAATTAATTTTTTGGAGGATTATGTTATTACTCACTTTACAACTGAAGAAAATCTTATGCAACAATATAATTATCCTGACTATTCCGAACATAAAGCTGCTCACGAATTGTTCAAGAAGAATCTTCAGCAAATTAAATTCTATTATCAAAAAAAAGGCGGTTCTTTGTATTTAACCCTACGAATTAAAGATGAGATAGTTGATTGGTTGATTCATCACATAAAAAAGATGGATCAGAAATTAGCATTACTTGATTAATACCAGCTCTTTGGTAATTTGCGTTAAATATAACGTTCTGTTACTCAATACAAAAAAATGGGAGAGAAACCAATATGGAATCGTGTAAAAGATTTTTTTAAAAACCAACGAAGACGTAGCATCACTGCCATTAAGTTAAGGAAATTAATTGGGGTAACCACCACGGCTTTCTCATAAAAAATATAAGCCGCCTGAGCATTGCTTCAAATTTATCAGAACAGTCAGCAAAAGTTTCAATAGCTGCCTGAAAATTTTTGACTTTTGTTTTGCGTAACAAACTAATTGCCAGACTGCGCAACACTCCCATTATTTGAGCTTGATTCCCCGACTTTGTTCTGACCGTATCTTCCTTGAACGTCACATCACGAA
>JAUCGL010000137.1 GCA_030378105.1 Candidatus Halobeggiatoa sp. HSG11
TTTTCTGCATACACTTCTTTTGAGTCCCTCCAAAATGAATTATTTAATATTTTAAAAAATATTGGTGATGAATACATTATTGAGTACACCTTATAAATGTTAAAATACTTTTGTGTATCTACATAAGTAATCTCAACTTATAGATAGATATAGCAATTATTAATTGTCAATGGTTAATTATTAATTAAATTCAAAGGCAATTATTATAATTAACTCAATTGGGAAATGCTATATTTTTTCTCGTTCCCACGCAGGTGCGTCACTGCCATTTATGTTAAGGGCAGACACGTAGGTCTGCCCCTACAAGTGCCGCATATTCAAAGGGATGTAGGGGCGAACCTACGTGTTCGCCCTTCTTAACGCAAATGGCAGTGACGCAGTACATGGGAACGAGAAAATTTATATAAATACTGGAGAATTAAATCATGACTTATATTAAACTCATCAGGCTTTGTGGTTACATTCTGCTATCTAGCCTATTTATGCTAGAAGTTTTTGCTATTGGCAATATCAACACCACCGACAAATACGCTTGGAACACCAACGGCGGTTGGGTCAACTTCAATCCAACTAATGGCGGTGTCACTGTCTATAACGACCACTTAGAAGGTTATGTGTGGGCAGAAAACATCGGCTGGATTCGGCTCGGCACCTATACTGACGGAAGTACACATACTTATGCCAACACTTCTCAAACTGATTATGGAGTTAACAATGACGGTTCTGGCAATTTATCCGGCTATGGTTGGAGTAGTAACGCCGGTTGGATTAAATTCGACCATAGCTATAGCCCAGTCACCATCAATGCAACCACTGGTAACTTTGACGGTTATGCTTGGGCCGAAAATGCAGGCTGGATTAATTTTCAAAATGCAAGTCCAGCTTATAAAGTAAGTTATAATGTGCTGCTTGCCCCCACAAATTTAAATGGCACTGCTGCTTCTGAAACTCAAATAAATCTCTCTTGGACCGACAACAGCAACAATGAAACTGGTTTTAAAATAGAACGCAATGATGCGTTAATTCAAACCACTGCTGCTGATGCAACTAACTATTCTGATACCGATTTAACCTGCGAAACCACCTACAACTATTCCGTCACAGCAACCAATACCTTCGGAGATTCCAATCCAATTTCAGCAAGTGCGACTACTTCAGCTTGTCCAATAACCGTATATTACCAACTGACCATAGAAAAAATCGGCAACGGAACTATAGAAGCAGATTACGGCATAGACTGTGGAACCAAATGTGAATATGACTATGCCGACCAAACCGAACTTATCTTAACTCAAACTCCAGACACCGGCTGGATATTCACTGGATGGGATGGAGATTGTGATAACAATGGTGAAATACTAATCAATAAAGAAAAAACCTGTACCGCAACTTTCATTAAACCAAGTATTGAAATTTCAACTAACACAGTTAATTTAACTGAAGGAATTCCCAATAATGATTATAGCTTATCATTAAATTTAGCTCCAACCGAACCGGTTACGATAACATTAGTCGGAGACGACGACTTAATTTTACAACCAAGCATATTAACTTTTGACAGCACTAATTGGGATGTTCCGCAAACGGTACAAATTACTTATCTAAATAACGATGTAGCCGAAGGTTCACATGAACATATTATCTCTCATACGATAACTACCAACGATGAGAATTTTAATGGACTAACAATAGCAGATATAACAGTTCAAATAACAGATGACGATGTTGCTGGAATTCATCTATCAACTTATAACCTAACAGTTAATGAAGGTGATATTAATAGCTACAATATCGTATTAACCAACCAACCGCTTAATAACGTAACCGTTGTTTTAACTACTAGTGCAAACAATATCCTCAATCCAACAACACTTACCTTCACAGCCGAAACTTGGAATATACCACAAGATGTAACTATTTCCGTAGAAGATGATAATTTAGCCGAAGGCGAACATCAACATGACCCTATTCAACATCAAGTTACTAGTGCTGATTTAAATTATGATGGTTTAACAGTTGAAAATGTTACGGTTAATGTCATAGACAACGATAACGATATAAGCAGTATTTTATTATCTACCTATAATCTTAATATTAATGAAGGGAATAGCGATAATTATACTTTAGTTTTAACTGTTGAACCGGCCAACCCAGTTACCATCAATTTAACTGCCAGCGAACATACACAAATCTCTCCCAATACACTAACATTTACTTCAACCAATTGGAATATTGAGCAAACTGTTACCGTTACCGCAGTTGATGATGAACTGGTAGAAGAAGATACTCATATCAATACCATAACTCATAAAGTAAGTAGTGATGATGTTGATTATAATAACCTGTTAGTACCTGATGTTACAGTTAATGTTGTTGATGAAGTAGCTCAAATAGACTTAGGAAATATTATATTAGAATGTCAAGGTTGCACTATAAAAAATGCTGGAACGGTAGCAATAGAGTCCTTGCCTCAATCAACCGAAAGCTATTCTTTCCCAACCGATTTAATAAGATTTGAATTAGAAGCAACTGAAACTGCTCATGTAGGTATTTATTACAAAAATATTAATAGTTTGGATAACTTTGTCTATCGTAAATATGGGCCTACTGTTCCCGGAGATAATAGTACTACAGCATGGTATAACTTTTCCAACGCAACTTTTGAACTAGTTGATAACATGGTTAAGGTAAGTTTAACTTTGACTGATGGCCAACTTGGAGATGACACCGGAGTTGATGGAATCATAATTGATGATGGTGGGATTGCTATCCAAGAATCAGCTTTAGAAGAAAATCTACCCGAAGGAATGAATCCAGATGAAATAACTTTTGAAGAACCAGAAATAGCACAAGATGTTGGTTTACCAATGGAATGTAATGTTAGTATTGATAGTGTAGATAACATTTGTAATGTTGGACAGCAAATTTTTCCAGAAAAGATAAATATTGGTGATAATGCTAGTATTTCCAACGCTATATTTAAAGCCGATGTTAAAAACCAAGGAATAATAAGTAATTCCACTATAGGAGAAGGAGTTACTTTAACTGGTGGCTATCTAACTGGTACGATTATTAATGAAGGTACTATAGAAAATATCACATTTGTTGGAAGTGAATTAAGTGGTGGAACATTGTCCGGCAATATAATCAATGAAAGTCAAGTTGGTGGTGTTATTAAAGATGTTAAACTAGCTGCTGGAACAGTTGTTAAAGGTGGTAAAGTTGGTGGAACTATAACTGGTAGCCCAATTGATCCTCCAGTAATAACTGCTGCGGAAATTTTACCCGGTACAATATTATCCTACGTTCACTTAAGCCCAACGGTAACAATATCCGAAAATGTTATATTTGATGAAGGAGTTACCATAGCAACTGAACCATACACTCCAGCAGATTTTGGCTTAAGTGATGAAGATATAGCTAATTTAGATGCTGAATCATTCGCTGAATTGGAATTGGAAGCTTTAGCCACATTTGATGCTGAAGATATTGCAAGTATTCCACCAGAAGCCTTAACTGAAATGGAACCAGAACAAATAGCTGTTATAGAAGGGCTTGAAGGTTTAACTGAAGAACAGTTTGCGGAAGTTCCAGTGGAAGCTTTAGAAGGCTTAACTAAAGAAAATATGGGAGATTTTTCGCCTGAAGTTTTAAGAGAATTTACCCCAGAGCATGTGGATAAACTTAATGTTAAAGTCTTTCAAAGGATGCCAAGTAGAAATGTTTCTAAGCTGTTTGTTAATTTTAATATTGATACCATTAAACCAAAAAATATAGTCAAATTATTGCCTGAAGGTTGGGATTTAAATTTAGAAACTGGCGAATTCATAGCTCCAATGGGTGCTAGAATAACTCCAAGAAGTTTTTCAACTCCAGAAAATATGCCGACTTTAGCAGATATGGGCAGTGGATTTGGAATAGGTGGTGCTGGTACTTCATTACTAGAATCAACTACTGAATCTTTAGAAAAGGAAGACTTAACTGAGTTCGTATTATCTCAAAAGGATAGTGGAATTTTAAATGTGGAAGGTATAGGGGATTCAAAAGGAAAGCAATACAGCTTTATCCCGGATGCTGATGATGCTATTCAAGTGGATACTGATAAAATTCCTATTGGTTTATCAGTTGGAGCCGGAGGTTTTTACACTATAACCACTCCAGAAGGACAGCAATTTAAAGTAATTCCAGCTCCCAAAGACCCGGTAGCTTTAGCAGAAACAACTGGCAGCAAAGTAACAGTTGGGAAACGTGGCGATGTCATGATGAAACGTTCTAATCGAACTCGCAGTACTGAAGTTTATGAAATAGTTATGTTTGACCCGTTTATAGAAAATTTCATTCCAGATGATTTATGTGTAGAGATTTTTCCCGGTAATTTAGAATGTGATGGTAATCAACGCAGACGTTCTTCTCGTGCTAAAACAAGGAAAATTCAATATCCAGATGGTACTGCTCAAACAATTTTGCCAACAGTTTTATCTCCGGATGTATTTATTGAAGAAGCTTTCAAATTTGAAGGAGTTGAGCAGGTTGTTTATAAAGCTGATGGAACTTTTGCAGTTTTATATAAAGGCAAACCATACTTTGTTGTTCCTAACTTTACTGTGAAAAATGAACGGATTTCTGAACCAGTTGAACCAAGTATTGTTCCTAATGATGATGGTAGCATTAAATATAGTATTACCATTGAATCAGAAACAAAAACTCGCAGTACTGAAGTCTATGAAATGTTGTCTTTTGACCCATTTTTAGAAGCTGCTCCTGATGACCTGTGTATTGAAATAATGCCAGGTGAATTGGAATGTGATTTTTAGTTTGATTTGCGGAAAAATCCAAATATTCTAGTCATTATCTTGTCGTAGGGGCAATCCTTTATGGTTGCCCTTAACGTAAATGGTAATACCCCCTACAAGAAAGCCATATATTTAATTTCGGATTTAATTATTGTTTCGGGAATGAGGTACGATTTTCCCTAAACCCAAGTTAAGTTGAGAGTTTCGGGAAATCCACTTTGCTCCATTCCCGAAACAAATATCAAATTGGCGAAGGTATTAATGGATTAATTTGTATAATTACAATTATGTTCAATTTCATAAGAGGGTAACGAGTTAAAATATTTACCCAAAAAAAATTTACAAAATATTACCAACATTATACCCATTCTATGAAAATGGGTTTAACTCATAAATCACTTAATTGGAGATTTTTGCTGACTGTTCCTATACCTATAAGGTATTGATTTAACAGAAACTACATTGGTTTATAGGGACTATCGGTTACCCGAATAAATCTCCTTAACGCAAATGGCAGTGATCCGGCTAGACCTGTCAGGTCTCTGAAATAACCTAAAAAATCAGTCATTGCAGACTATGATATAATATCTGACTAGAAAACTTTGAATTTTTTATCATATTATGCCTTTGAATACTATTGAAGAAATAATTACCGACATTCAAGCCGGAAAAATGGTCATTTTAATGGATGACGAAGACCGCGAAAATGAAGGTGATTTAATAATGGCTGCCGTTAAAACACGAGCCGAAGATATTAATTTTATGGCTCGTTTTGGAAGGGGGTTAATCTGCCTGACTTTAACTCATGAACGTTGCCAACAATTACAATTAAATAAAATGGTGACAGATAATAATGCACCGCATGGAACTAATTTTACCGTGTCGATTGAAGCAGCTAAAGGAGTCACTACCGGAATTTCAGCAGCAGACAGAGCTGTTACTATTCTCGCTGCGACAGATCAAGATGCTAAACCATCCGATCTGATTCAACCGGGTCATATATTTCCTTTGACAGCTCAACCGGGAGGCACATTAAGAAGGGCTGGACATACAGAAGCTGGTTGTGATTTAGCACGTTTAGCAGGTTTGGAACCAGCAGCAGTCATTGTAGAAATTTTAAATGAAGATGGTACGATGGCACGGCGACCAGATTTAGAACTGTTTGCTGAACAACACAATCTTAAAATAGGTACGATTGCTGATTTAATAAGTTTTCGTACTATGAATGAGAAAACTATAGATCGAGTAGCAGACTGTCATTGGCCTACAGAATTTGGAGATTTTAGGTTGTTTGCTTATCAAGATAGTATTGATAACATTCTACATTTTGCATTGGTTAAAGGTCAAATTAAACCTGATGAACCAACTTTAATAAGAGTGCATATAAGTAATGCTTTGTGTGATTTAACAACCAGCACAAGGGAAACTTGCGGTTGGCCATTACGAAATGCTATCAAGCGAGTTGCTGAAGAAGAAACTGGAATAGTGGTTATATTAAATCAAAAAGAAGAATCTCAAGCTCTCGTACAACGAATTAACTATTGTTGTCGAAGAGATGAAGGAAAAGACCTACCAGCTCAACCACCAAGTCATGATTTACGCACTCATGGTTTAGGAGCTCAAATTCTGTCTGATTTAGGAGTACGCAAAATGCGAGTATTAAGTGCCCCTAAAAAAATGCACGCTTTATCTGGTTTTGGCCTAGAAGTTGTTGATTACGTTAATGATGAGAGGAAAGATGATAACAGTTATTGAAGGTAATTTTGCTAATTGTAATGCTAACTATGCAATCGTGGTGGGACGTTTTAATAGTTTTATCACTGAACATCTACTCACAGGAGCCTTAGATACTCTTAAGCGGCATGGAGTAACAGAGGATAATATCACAGTTGTGTGGGCTCCGGGTGCTTATGAAATTCCGTTAGTAACGCAACGCCTAGCTGTTAGTAAAAAATATGCTGCTATCATTGCAATTGGTGCAGTTATTCGGGGTGGAACTCCACATTTTGACTATGTAGCTAATGAATGTTCTAAAGGAATAGCAATGGTTTCATTACAACATAATATACCAGTAGCTTTTGGAGTTTTAACCGTTGATTCAATTGAACAAGCTATTGAGCGAGCTGGAACTAAAGCTGGTAATAAAGGTGGAGATGCTGCATTGTCTGCAATTGAAATGGTTGATTTACTTAATAAATTATAATGGCAAGATTTAAACCCAAAGCTCGTACTGCGGCTCGTAAGTTAGTACTACAAGCATTATATCAATGGCAAGTTACTAACCAAGATATTTCAGTTATAGAGACACAACTTCTTGAAGACCCAGATAGATTGATTATACAAAGCCTTAGTAAAATTGATGTTCCTTATTTTAAACAAATTCTTAATGGTATTTACCAACGATTTGATGAATTAGATACTGCCTATACTCCTTGGTTAGATCGAGCTTCTAATGAACTTGATCCAATCGAGTTAGCAATTTTGCGTATAGGTAGTTATGAATTGAAATACTGTCAGGACATTCCTTTTAAAGTAGTGATTAATGAAGCAGTTGAATTGGCTAAAGGTTTTGGGGCAGAAAAAAGCCATAAATATATTAACGGTATTTTGGACCAACTCGCTAAGAAGCTTAAAAGAACTAATTAATCTCATTATATCTAGGACTTAACGCATTGACAAAAGCTAAAAAATATTAATTTTTTATAAATTATATAGTTATAACTTAATTATTGTTCCCAAACTCCTGTTTGGGAACACATGCCGTTTAAGCTCTGCTTTGAATTTAGGTAAGATATATCATTGTTAACGACGAAGCGGAGCTTCTTGGCAGTGCATTCCCAAACAAGAGTTTGGGAACGATATTTAAACGGTTTCATTAAATGTTTGTCTTGTCAATGCGTTAAGTCCTAATATCTTAATTAACAATCAATTTGTTTAACATCAAACATATGCAACAAAATACACCGACCATTGCAGTTATTATTCGTACTAAAGATCGACCTCATTTGTTAACTCGTAGTTTACAAAGCTTAGTTGAACAAAAACACCAACCAAATGAAATTGTTGTTATTAATGATGGTGGAGTCAATGTTGAAAATGTTATCACTGACTTCTCCGATTTAAATATAAGTTTAATAAGCAATGATGCCAATCAAGGTCGAGCCAATGCTGGTAATCAAGGAGTACAAGCAACCCATTGTGATGTTATAGGTTTTTTGGATGATGATGACCGTTTATTGCCAGATCATCTGCAACGCTTAATAAATGCTATGTCACATTTTGATGCCAAAGTTGTTTATTCAGGTTGTAGATTATTAAAACGGGATTTGCTTGGCGAAGAAGTTATTTTACAAGAACAAGCAATTGGGCAATTTAATGAACCTTACGATGCACAACGGTTAAACTATGAAAATTATATCCCATTAATTAACCTATTAATCGACCGTAAATTATGGGAAGAAGTTGGTGGTTTTGATATAGATTTTGATATGTTTGAAGATTGGGATTTATTGTTACGCCTATCTAAACATACATCTTTTTATCATGTTGATAATATCACTGCTGAATATGCGATTTGGGGTAATAATCAAATAACTCAAACCCAAGATCAACAAAATTGGTTGGCTATTTATGAACAGTTTTTAACCAAAAATTTGATTTCTCTGCCGGCTGAAGAGCAGCTTAAAAATATTGTTGGATATTGGCGATTAACGCAAGAACGACGTGGCATAATGCAGAATGTCAATGAAGAAAAACAAACTCTGCAATTAAAACTGTTACAAACTACTCAAAAATTAGAAAAATTCCAGCATGAATTAGCTCAACAGGAAGATCAAACTTCCCAACTACAAAAACATTGTACTGACTGGTCAAACAAATATGAACAATTGCAAATAGAATGGAATCGTAAATATGGAGATTCGCAAACAGAATGGAATCATAAATATGAAGATTCACAAACAGAATGGGTTGCTAAATATCAACAATTACAATCTGATTACAATTTATTACAGTCCGATTGGATAAATAAATATCAACAATTACAATCTGATCATGCTAAAGAACATTCTTCTCATGCTAAAGAACATGCTAAGGAAATAGAAAAGTTACAAACTGTTGGTAAAAAACGAGAAGTCAAATTACAGAAAGAGTTTGATAAGCTAGAACAAAAATATTTTGCCTTACAAACTGCTGCCCAACAAGAACAACAGAAATATGAATGGTTACAAAATACTCATCATGAACTAAGTCAACAGATAGCAGTTGGTTTGACACAAGGGACTTTGGAAAGATTGCTACAAGCTCCCAACCATGTTACGACAGCAGTTGATGATTATCACCGTTTATTGAATTGGATCAGGGATAAAGCTGGCCAATTTGCTGATTTTGAAAAAAATATTGTTGAACAAACTCAACCCTTACATGCCGAATATCAAAGTTTATTAATTCAAGTTCATGATTTAATCCAACTTATTTCTGCTTCTAGGTGGCCACAGATACGGCGTTATGCCAATGCAGTGCGAGATATTGAAACTAATGTGGCAAATTTATTCTCTAATACAGATAAATATATTTCCAAAACTAGTTGTTTTAATTTAAAATTAACTAACCATACTGTAGCAGAAATACCGCCTTCACGTCCATTATCAGATATTTATCCAACTTTTATGACTTTTGCTGGAACAGAAGCAGAACCACAAAATATGGAAAATGTGGGAGAATTTGGTAAGATACCGTTATTTTTAGATGCCAACACAGTATTGGTATTTACAACTTATTGTTCTGTGAATGATTTTTTCCGACTGGATTTGTTTTTAGGAACTTTATTACGCATCAATACCTGTCAAGTTCGCATTATTATTAGAGAACAGAACGGAAAAGTTATACGGGTAGCTTACTTTGATGCTATGGAAGCATTGGACAATAATTACTATTCAGTATTGTTTGAACCTATCATAGATTCGGCTGGTAAATTATATCAAATTGAAATAGATGCACCGTATGCAACCGGTGATTCTTGTATAGCAATTTGGTGTAATAATAAACTGTCAGGAGTACAACCTTTAGTTTGCCAGAATCCAACAATCACTGCTGATGCTCTGCCTAATTGGATTCAACAAACTTTAATGGATTTACCATTACCACAGAATCTGAATGCTGAAAAACCAACTCATTTATTTGTTATAAATGGAATTGTTGAAACCACTTCTGTATTAGATTTACATGTTTTTTTAGGCAAATTGGCTACCGCATTAACAGATTCTTCTGGACAAGTTATTATTTGTGGAATTTTAAATCAAGAATTACAACAGTATTGTGAACAAGCAGGAGTACAAACTTTAGTTTGTAACCAAGAAAAACCTGACAGTTCAATGCTGCAAACTTTAACTTGCCAAGATTCTTGTACTTCTGAATATCTATGGTGTTGTGATATTAATGCTGTTCCTCAAACTGACATTGTGGAACGAGCCATGGAAATGTTTAATTCTAAAGTTGGTTTGCTTATACCAATGGAAAAAAGCTCTGATAACAAAATAAGGGCTGGATTTGCTGCTCAAGGCAGAGAAGGAGTTTTACATACTCCGGCTGCTGGAGCTACATCAGATCATCCATACTATGCTTATCGCCGAGAAATTTATGCAGCCAGTAGTCAATTAATAATTATAAAAACAACTTGTTTAAGTCAGCTTGATACCGCCAAGATAGCCAGTTATCAAACTCAAATGTATCAAGTAACTGAATTAATTTGGCAATTGCAAGAGTATCAAACCTTATATGAAGCTGCTTTATGTTACGAGCATAATTGCTCTTATCCAACTTATACTGAAAGTGATTATAATGTTGATTGTCAAAATTTTTATCAACGTTGGCAGGATAAGTTACCGATAAATTTACCAATTTTAACTCATATCAGTGATTTGTTAAATCCATTAAAACAACCAACTGTATTGATTATAGATGCCACTTTGCCGACTTTTGATGAAGATTCTGGTTCATTGCGGTTATATACCTTGATGAAAATATGGATAAATTTAGGTTATCGAGTAACATTTTTCCCTGATAATTTGGATAGTCAATTTAAATATCGTCATGCTTTGGAAGCTCTAGGGGTTGAAGTATTTCATGGAAACTATGGTATCGCTGATGTGATGGCACATAGACAGTTTGATTTTGCATTGATTTGTCGGGTTGATATTGGGCAACGTTATATTCCTTTTGTACGTCTATTATCACCGAAAACAGTTATCTTTTATGATACCGTTGACATTCATTATATTCGTGAACAACGCCAAGCGGAAATTGAGAACAATCCTGAGCTTGCTATCATGGCTAAACAGACTAAACGCAAGGAATTAGCTAATTGTATTTCTGCTGATAAAGCAATAACGGTTACTCAGGATGATGGTTATCATTTGCAAAAAGAATTGCCAAATTTAGACTTTGCTGTGATTCCTAATATCCATAAACAACATGCGGCTCCTACTACAGGTTTTGAACAACGAGATGGATTAGTTTTTATAGGCAATTATAATCATCAACCTAATGAAGATGCGATGTGTGCATTTGTACAAAATGTATTGCCTAAAATTCATAAACGATTGCCAGAAGTGACTTTATATATGGTTGGTAGCAATATGAATGATAAACTTAAAGCTTTGACAAGTGAACATGTAACAATAGTCGGTTGGGTTGATGAAGTTGAGCCTGAATTTGCAAAACGCCGTGTATTTGTATCTTATTTACGTTATGGAGCTGGCATGAAAGGTAAACTTGGTCAAGCTTTATCATTGGGATTACCAGTTGTTAGTACAACGGTTGGGGCTGAAGGTATGGGGCTTAAAGATGGAGAGACAGCTCTTATTGCTGATGATGAGGATGGTTTTGCGGAAGCTGTTTGGCGTTTGTATAATAGTTCTGAATTGTGGGATAAATTATCTCAACAGGGTCGAGATTATATAGAAGAACAGTATGGAGAGACGGCAGTTAAAAATAAATTGCAGACAATATTAGCTGAAGCATAAGTTTTTTAACATATTTTGGGACTTCAAAAATATCTGATAGTTTGTGTTTCAATACTTACTTTTAATTCTTTTCAAACATATACGGATTACGAGTTAAAGTGTAAATTACTTTTGTGGAAATATGAAGGATGCTAATTAACTTATGGAAAATTTACTTGTAAAAATTGCCAAACAACGTTTTGCTAACCCAACTAGCCAGCTTGTACATTTTATTGACGATAAAAATGCAAATGCTATTCTTAACGATTTAGACAACTATCCACATGCTTATGTTTTGGCTTGTTTGATGGATAGACAGATAAAAGCTGAACGAGCATGGGCTATCCCTTATGAAATATACAAAGAAATAAACTCTTTTGAATTTGGCGATTTAGAAAAACTTGATTTAGACACTCTAAAAACTATATTCAATCAGAAAAAATTGCATCGTTTTAATGATACAATGGCTGATGTATTCCATAAAGCAATCATTTTGATAAGAAAAAAATACAATGGTAATGTTGCAAACATTTGGAATAACAAGCCAAGCAGTTCAGCAGTAGTGTATAAATTTCTTGAATTTAAAGGTAGTGGAATCAAGATTTCAACAATGGCTGCCAATATACTCACAAGACAATTTAGAATCCCATTTTCTGACTACTATTCCATCGACATATCACCAGATGTACATATCGTTAGAGTGATGAAAAGAATGGGTTTTGTACCAGAAAATGCCAATAATGATATGGTAATTTACAAAGCAAGGGAATTAAATCCAGAATTTCCCGGTATCATTGATTTCTCATGCTGGGAAATAGGTAGAAATTGGTGTAAGCCAAAAATACCAATATGTGATAGTCCCTACAGACCAATGCAGTTCTAATTAAATCAATATTTTACAGGTATAGGGACAGTCAACAAAAATCTCCAATTAAGTTGTTTATGAGTTAAACCCATTTTCATAGCAGGGGTATAAT
>JAUCGL010000138.1 GCA_030378105.1 Candidatus Halobeggiatoa sp. HSG11
AATTTTATGTCTAGTATTAAACACCTTGATTCTCAAATACACAGAAAAATTCCTCTATGATTTATTTTAAATAATTGAATTTATTATAGATAATGTTTTTTAGGGTTTGTCAATGCGTAAGTCCTATCTTATTGTTAATTCTGATATATTAGAATAATCAAGATTCATTCTTTTGGGTTCACTTCTTTTTAATGTACCATTTGATGTAAATATTTTCTCAATATCACCAAGAGGAATTGCTTTATTTAATTCAAGAGTAACATTAAATTTTAAAGGAACAGGGTCTTTTACATATAGATAACCACGCTGTACCCACAAATCAAAAGTAGAATACTTATCATAATTAACAAAAGTTAATGATGGTAATTCAATAATCAAATTTTCTTTCGATAAAGATAACCTAAAACCCTTTATTTCTTTAGAATCTGATTCATCTTCTGGTATTTCACAATCATCAATTTGTTTAAAATATTCAATTAATTTCTTATGAACATCAGATTTATCTGTAAACTCAAGCCAACTATAAATTTCAGCATTTTCTGTAAATCCAGTGTAAGTAGCATTAGCAGAACCCCAAAGAAATATATATTTTATTCCACTATCTGATTTAGATTTAAAATGAAATAAATAGCATTTCGCATGAAGCATACCCCTATTACTTTTATAAAATTTAACACTATTAACTTTTTTTTCAATTTTCTTTTTTTGTTTTTCAGAACAACTAATATCTGTTACAAATGAAATTTCATAATTTTCAGAATTTGATAAAAAACTTTTTGAAAAATTTTTTGAAAAATATGGAGAAATTATATTTATTTTTTCTAATTTATAATTAGTTCCAACTTGGGTATAAATATCTTCAATTATTCTTAACATTTTAACTCCTCAAACCCTACCATCAATAACTCTTGGCACATCAGCAACATTCTCCAAAGCTTCAACAATCACTCTGGCTTTTTCTGGTTCCATAGAATTACTCAGGACAGTTGTTGCTAAACCAATCGCTTGTTTTCTTTTTTCCATTTCTGCTTGATGTTTTTCCCTATCACCAGAACGCTTTAACACAACTATAATCGCTAACACCAAAAAAAACACTGCCACAATAGCAAACCATATTACAAAATTAGTCAATCGCTTGATTTCATGTTTATATTCAGTAGATTCTAACTCTATCCGATCATACTCTATCTTTATTTGTTGAGCTCGCCCAATATCCTGCATAGTCATATTATTAGCTTTATAAAAACCATCTTCTTTAACCCTCAATTGAGATTCACGTTCCCTTAATTCGGACTCAAATTTAGCTAATAAATCTTCCTTTCTAGTCAATTCTTGCTGACGAGTTTCAAGAACCTTATTCTCCTCTATTATACCTCTTCCGCCCTCCATATCAGCTCTTAATTTAACTATTTCTATTTCAAGAGTTTTATTTTTATTTTGTAACTTTTTTAAATTTCCACGAGCCATTCTAACACTACTTTGCAAAGTTGAAATTTGCTCATTAAGTGGCTCAATTTGATCATAACAACTAAAAAGTGATGCTGAAGCATTGTACGTTATTAAAATACTAATTCCACTTAAAACTAAAAAAATATTTTTTAATATTGTTTTCATAATTTTCTCCATTAGATAAATAATGCTGTCTGAACTGATTCAATAGCCGAGTAGGTTGGGTCACGCTTCACACCACAACCTATCCAACTTAGAATTTAATATTTAATTAAGAACTACTTGAGTTTTAATTTCCTCCTCAAAAAAACGTTTAATTTCTTGTTTTAAGCTATCATCTTTTACATAACTTATTGCTTTTTCATAATATTCAGTTGCTTGACGTTTTGAACCAAACATATGATAATCATTGGCTATTTTTAAGCAAATAAAGGCTTTTTCATCAGCATCGGAAAATATATAACCCATGTTATCAAACACTTGTTTATGAAATTTAGCTGCTGTTTGTGGTAATTTATGATTATTAGCTATATCGCCCAATAAATTATAAGCAGTTATCAAAGAATTAGGAGTTTCATAATGGCCATCGTCGAATTTTTCTTGGAATAAAATATCCAATTCAAATGCTTGTTGATGTTGACCTAAACCTTCAAGTGCCATTATAAGAATCATAATAGGTTCAATAGCCTCTGGTTCTGAATCCATAGCTTGTAAGGCATATTGTTTAGCTAGTTTAAAATCTTTATCAAATAAATATGCAACTGATTTCAAATACAATAAAAAGCTTTCAGTTTGATTAATCGCTTTAAATTGCTTGATATACTTAACAAAATCTTGTTTATAACCCAGAGTGTGAAGTAAAATAGTTCCCATTATAGCATCGCTTCTAATTTCTTTTGTAGAAGACTCCTTATTAGCCAAATAATTATCAATCATTTCACGAGTTTCTTGAACTATAGTATTATAATCATTACTTAAATTATTAGCTTCTACTATTTTTTGCTTCTCAATTACTTCATTATTAAGCTCATTAAGTTGAGTTAAATTCTGCAACATTTTGGCTTTAAGGTCAGGTTGAAATTTATATTCTGTAACAATAGTTTCCTTGGCTTGAGTAAATGAAGTATTTAATTGAGATTGAATTTCCTTATTTGTATCTAAAGTTGTGGTTAAGCTATTTTTACCGTCTTTTAAACGAGTTAAAAATTGTTCTACTTTAGCAGTTCCAAAATTACCGGCTGGAATAATTTGAATAATCTGAGTAGCTTGATTTTCCTCTTTTAATCCTAAATACATAAAACCAAAGTCACCAAAGTTAGTTGCAGAAGCTAAAACTAATTTAGCTGTTGCAGATATGCCTTTTATTGCTACTGCTTCACCTCCTGCACCTAAAGCAGCAGCAGAAGTAGCATTAAGAATAGCTGCTCCAGTAATAGCATTGCCACCAAACCAACCACCAACTGTAGAAAGTCCAGACATATAGGAACCAGCTCCACCCCCGGCAACAAGTTGACTAGCAACATAACTAACACCAGTTCCAGCAGCTGGAGCTCCAGTACCGGCTGTATAAACTGTAAATGCAGCAGCACCAGCACTAGCCACAGCTATTGCTGACCAAAATACAGCATCATTTTGCCAAAAAGGGATTTTATAAACACTTTCAAATCTTAACTCTTCAGTGTCAGTTAATAAACCTTTTGCTTTTTCAGCGACATTACCTTTTGCAATAATAGCAATTTCCTTAGCTGCTTTTGCTTGTTCAGTAACGTTATTTTTTACATCCCCAGCAACTTCTTTAACCGCTTTGGCTTTTTCAGCAATATTGTCTTTCGCATTACCTGCAATATCCTTCGCAGCTTTAGCTTTTTCAGCAATATTATCTTTTATTGAATCCCAATAAGAAGATTCTGTTTGCTCTTCCGAAGCATTTTTAGCATCTTCGGCTTGAACTGAAAAAGTCAAAAAACTAAATACTATAAATATACCTACAATAATTTTCATTGTTACTTCTCCTATTTTAAATTAAAAAATACTCTTAATCTTATTGCATTGCGACAACAAGAATCAGTACACTTCAAAAAGTAAAATTCCATGATACAATAACCTTAAATTTTTTACAAGTTTTATGAGCAGGGTAGGGGTGTGCAAAGTCTTAATCTTGCCCACCATATGAAGCGGATTTATGAAGTATTGACGCTTACATTAAAATTATAATCTAAACATGAGTTTAGTTTGGTAGAGTGTACAAAATACTTTGCCATGAATCATCTATCTTTTTGATAAGATTACCATCTTAAATATTTATGTTCTATACTTTTTCAGATAAATAATTTCACTTAAAACCTACGAAATTTCCAAAACCTCGCAGGTTTCACACGAATGTATCTTAATGAATGTCTATATTCCGAGTTACTTTGAATGAACATAAATCTTAAATTCAACTCGCCTTGAGCGTTGGGTATTTTCCACTTCATTATCTACGATTAAATGACTAGAAGATAATCCGCTAGTTATCAATATATTACGCAACCAATCTTTATAAGGTTTCATAGTTGGTAAGCGTAAACAATATGCTAATACTGCATTAGTCCGTTGTTGAGAGAGTAACATATTATTAAGATAAGCATCGTCAACAGAGTTGCTACTTTGCCATTCCGAAGAACTATGACCTTCAATACTAATTGCTTCTATATCATGTGCATATTTATTTAACACAGAAATATAACGAGGACAAAACTCCGCTAAGATAGAGCGATATTGTTTGTCAATTGCAGAACCACCAGTATTAAAAGTAGCATCTTTAAAATCTATTGTTAAATAACTTATATTTGCAGACCAATGTAATAAATCATCCTTAAATTCTTTAACTAATGCTTGAGAAATAATTTGAGACAAACTAGTTGTTTGTTCATAAGGAGTACAGGTTGCCACATTAAAATTATCTTGCTTAGATAATGTTGATTTCACTAGTTCAAAATCACTTTTATTAAGTGTATTAGTTAATTCAGGACAAGTTGTATTTTTTGATTTGGCAATAGTTTTAGTTGGTTGTACTGGATTAACTACTTTAAGATTTATTTGATTAGAGTTAACTAATTCAAAACAAGCTGCAATTGTTAATTCGGTATTTATTTGATTAGATGACGATTTATTAATTTTTTTTAAATTTTTTGGACTGGAAGTATTAATTAATTCAGAGCAATCTGAAATTATTACTTTGGCAATATTTTGATCAGGTAACGTCAATGATTTACTGACTATTTCAGGTTTAGAACTTATCTTTGTATGAGTAAACGTTAAGTCGGATGTATCAGTTAATACAGGATTATTGACCGTAATTAACTGTCCAGATATAGAATCTTTTTCCTGATTGTGAGTTAAATAGGATAAATAACCAACAGAAACAAAAGCTATTATCGTAGTTAACAACAATAAACTTATTTCTGGAATATAATAATTTAAAGTTTTTTCTTTTACAATAACTGTTCCAAAGAATTCTTCCATTTTAATATAGTTTTTATATATTTATAATTTAACACAGAGCTATAAAATTCTTAATTATGAATGCTTAATGGTAGTATAGCATAAATCTCATATTTTTCTCGTTCCCAACGTCTCGTTCAATGCCATTAAGTTAAGGGCAGACACGCAGGTCTGCCTCTACACAATATATTTCAATATTGTAGGGGCGTACCTATGTGTACGCCCTGTTTAACGCAAATGACATTGAACGTCTCGTTGGGAATGCCTACTATACCGCTCTGCGGTATTCATTTTGGTTTAAATCGTGGCAGAGCCATTAAAAAAGGTAGAACCTTGATACCATAAAATCCAAATCCACTACTGATTTATTTTTATTATATATTTTTTATAGTTTAGTGGGAAAGTATTGACTTTATTAATCAATTACTTTATTATCTTTCTGAAAATTAAATATATTTCAAACTTAAAAAGTAAATGAGGATTTTTTATGCGTCCAAGTGGTCGTTCTCCAAACGAGCTTCGTAAAATTAATTTAACTCGTAATTATACTAAACATGCAGAAGGCTCTGTATTGGTTGAATTTGGAGATACTAAAGTTATTTGCAATGCCACAATTAGTGAACGAGTACCAAGGTTTTTAAAAGATAAAAAGTCTGGTTGGATAACAGCAGAATACGGTATGTTACCTCGTTCAACTAACGAACGTATGATGCGTGAAGCAAATCGTGGTAAACAGGGAGGACGTACTTTAGAAATCCAGCGTTTAATTGGGCGTTCATTACGTTCAGTAGTGAACTTAGAAGCCTTAGGGGAACGTACTATAACTCTTGATTGTGATGTTATTCAGGCTGATGGTGGTACTCGTACTGCTTCAATAACTGGAAGTTACGTTGCCTTAGTCGATGCGGTGCGACTTTTGTTAAAACAAGAAAAGATTCCTGATAATCCTATTCACGGTACACTTGCAGCTATATCAGTTGGAATTTATAAAGGTATGCCAATTTTAGATTTAGATTATAAGGAAGATTCTGATGCAGAAACAGACATGAATATTGTTATGAATGATGGTTTTGCCTATATTGAAATTCAAGGTACTGCTGAAGGACATGCTTTTCGAGCCGATGAATTACAAACTATGTTAAATCTCGCTAAAGATGGAATAAGCCAATTATTTGTTAAACAAAATGCTGTTTTAGGAAATTAAATATTATTTCTTAAGAAATGTACATAAAATAATTCCCTCAGTTTTTCTTAATATTTTTAAGTATATCAAATCTTTAACCTCTATGTTAAATGGTTCTTGTATACTTGATGTATTTGAGTTATAGTAACTGGTGTTGTGCAGACAGACTACCCAAATAAGTAGGATGTGTTGAGGAACGAAGCATATTATCATGTTATAGACTTTCATAAAAATAAAAGTTCTTAGACCTGACAAGTTTCCAAAACCTGTCAGGTTTCTTGGCCAAAATATTTATATGAAAAGCTATAGGATGATTAATGATGTGCTTCATATTTTTCAGTATATCCTACAGATATATTTAAGTTAAAATAGCTTTCTGTGTAACATCACTTATGGTTATGTCGAATGTTATTATTCGATCATATTTAAAATATTAACGTAGTATAAATTTAACATGATTCTTACCGATGTTAAGCAGTATCTACAAATAAATAATCGGGTAGCTTTAATTGATATTGCTCGTCATTTTGATGTAACTCCAGATGCAATGAGAGGCATGTTGGAGCATTGGATACGTAAAGGCAAAATACGCCACTTAAAAGGTAATACTTGTGATAAAGGCTGTTGTCAATCTAACCCAGCTGATCTAGAAATTTATGAATGGATAGGAGCATAAACTTGAAAATGAAACCTGTTGTTATCGCTACTTTAGTTAGTTTAGCCAGTTCTCAAACATTATTTGCTGCCAAAGAAGTACTTACTGGAGTTACTGTAAGTGGCTTTGTGCAAACCGAAATTCGTTACAATAATGATTATGATGATGTTGACAGTAGCGACATTGCAGTTGATGAAATAAACTTTACCATAGAAGGTCAAGCACATAAATTTGCTAAAGCCACTCTTTCTTTCAAATATGAAGAAGATTCAACCCCATTAGAAATAGATAATGCTTATCTAACCCTAACTAGTGATTCTCCTCTGTATTTAGAAATTGGTCAACTATATGTACCATTTGGAAATTTTTCTTCTCATATGGTAACTGACCCGCTAACGAAATTTGCTGAAGCAAGAGAAAGTGCTGCTAAATTTGGAATGGAAACTGGAGGATTTTATGGTTCAGTTTACGGATTTAACGGCGTAACTCAAGATGATGCTAGAAATACTATTGACCACTATGGTATGAACCTTGGATTTGGTCAAACAACTGATAGTATGAGTTTTGATGTAGGAGTTGGTTATATAAGTGATATAGGTGATTCTGGTAGTTTGGAAGGTATTGTAGAAAATGCTGTGGATTATGATTATGTTGATGGTGTTAATGTTTATGCGAACCTTAATGTTGGTGCATTAAGTTTTATGAGTGAATATATCACGGCATTGGATAATTTTAAAGATCAACATTTGGCTTTTAATGGAGCTGGTGCTGAACCTAAAGCTTGTAATGCAGAGGTTGGTTTTAATTTTAATCTTGCTGGTTATGACACCACTTTTGCAATTGGTTATCAAACAACTGAAGAAGCTCTTGCTTTACAATTACCAGAGGAACGTGTAATTGGAGTATTATCTGCTGGAATTTATACTAACACCAGTTTATCTTTAGAATATGCACTTAATGAAGATTATAGTAAGGATGAAGGCGGGACTGGCGAAGATTCTAGTTCTGTTATTTTACAGTTAGCTGTACAGTTTTAAGTAATTAAGACCTGACAGGTTTTGGAAACCTGTCAGGTCTAGTTGTCGAGGTTATTTCATACATATTCCTTAGTTTCCAAATTTAAAATATTCTTTTTTCCAAAAATGCCAATCGTTAATAGCTTGTTCTGTTTCTTCATCTGCATCTATACCTTTTATATTAGATAAAGGAACAAAATATTGCCGGTCATCTTTTTCCACTTCCACCTCTGCATGATGAAAATGTTCAGGCTCAACATCAATATCAATTCCAATAACTTTAATAATATCATCTACTTTAAGTGCAGAAACTCTTGATTTTTCTATAATACGAGCTTTAAATGGGAATTCCATATTTTCTTCTAAATAGGTTATCCAGCCCATTCCTTGCTCATGTTCATCATAACAATCTACGATAATTTCATAGTCAATACGCTCACGAATACCTTCTTCAGTCATTTTATTTCCTTCATCGTTTATGTTCTCTACCAAATAACAATATTACAGTCTATTAATCAAACTTTCAATTTTTCCAATATTTTTTCTTGCTTATTTAAGTATCTTGTTATATTATCTCATTATTTATCTTGCTTGTATAATTAAATTTTCTCTTTTTATGAGTTTTACAAGAGATTCAATATATGAAATGTTTAATGACATAGGACTTAACACATTAACAAGACAAACATTTAATGAAACCGTTTAAATGTCGAAATATTGTTCCCAAACTCTTGTTTGGAAACGAACTGCCAAGAAGCTCCGCTTCGTCATTAATAATGATATATTTTATCTCAATTCAAAGCAGATCTTTAACGGCATTGTGTTCCCAAACAGGAGTTTGGGAACAATAATAATTTATTACAATACCTTCGCCAATGTCAGAATTCGTTGTTTCGGGAATGATGTATTATTTTCCTGAAACCAATACAGTACAATAGTTTCGGGAAATCCACTTCATTCAATTCCCGAAATAACCGTCAACTAATCCATTAAATCTTGTTCAAACACTCTAAATTATGAAAAAAGTGATATTTATTATACTTCTATGGACTAATAGCATAGCCACAGAACTACCCCCATTACACCATCCAGTAGGAATATCCCCACCATCGGAAATGCAGTTACCAAATGAATTTAGACTGGACAAAGATGGTTTATTGCAATGCACAACTTGTCATGGCATTAAAGATATTGCTGAAATACCATTCGATGAAGTTGATGTTAAAGCTGATAATTTTTTTAACGGTGGTCCATATCAGCAACTAACTGATTTATGTTATCACTGCCATAAAAAATCATCTCAACGATTAAATATTCATAAAATGTATGAGTCAGGTAAAATTGATAAGAAAAATTGTGACTATTGCCATGTGGAAACACCAACCCCAGATGATCCACCAAAAAAATTAGAATTCCGTCTCCCAAAAGAAAAAATATGTTGGGGCTGTCATTTGAAAACACCTCATTTGAACGCATTAACTCATAACCGTAAAGTATCAGATAAAATGTTAAAAATCATTAAAAAATCTGAGCAAAAACATAAGGTTAATTTGCCGTTAAGCACTGATAATAAAGTTATTTGTAGCACTTGCCATACTACCCACGAAATTGGAGTTTTAAGTAGTAATTCTGCTAGTGGCAAACAGGTTTTGGGTGGTGATGTTAGCAAAGGGGCTATTTATACTCCTCATGTTTGGAATGAAGTATATCAAGCTGATAAAAAAGGCCGATTGGCAAAATTAGATTTCAATCATAAACTTGACTATCAAAGATTAGAGCAAGAAGTGTTATTGCGTTTGTCTGCTAAAAATGGAACTTTATGTCGAGCTTGTCATCAATTTAAAGATTAATAAATTGTAATTACTCCAGCAATTTTCGTTAAAAAGAAATCAATAATATAAAAAAATAACACAAGGTTTGTCCTTGCTGTTTTTACACAAGCCCACATACGCTTTTCAGCAATCCCATAAACTAGTTCGTCTCATCATTATACATACGCTGCGAGACATGGAGAGGCGAAGCCGAAGTCGAGTAGTCCGCGACTTGCTGAGAGTTCTTAAATTTGAAGAAATAGTTAAGCGGGAGCGCATTTCTTGAAATTTTGAACAAGCTCACCGTTTACGTCATGGAGGAGTCGGTGGGATGGAGCTGCTCAATGTGGAGTTGCCCGATGAGACCCGGACGGGTCGCGGGGCAACTTAATAACTGTTTCGCTGAGAATATGTTAAAACAAAGTCAATACACTTTCATGCCATTTGATTTGGCGGAGTGGCTTGCTGGAGTTGTAACTTTTATCTTGATATATGCCGTGTTTGAGTCCTAGTTCTGTTAGTTTGTAGTGAAGACGTTTTTTGCTATCTCGGTATGGAATTTGTAGTTTTAATTCAATTAGTTTAAGGTTGACCTGTCTGGCATTTCTTAATCCAGTGCGTTTGGCTATGTCAGTTGGGATTAATAATTGTGCTTCAGTTTGTTCAGCCTCTGTGTTCAAGTTTTCTAAAACATCATAGCCAAATTTTTCCTTGATGGAATTATTGAGGGCATTTTGTTTAGCTGTACCAGTGATTCCAAATCCTTCCAATATATCTGCATTGATTTTGACATATTCTGCTATTTCTTGAGTAGGCTCTGGTTTTAATGATACTGAACCTTTGTCAAGTAACTCATAAACCCAATCACTTACCATAACAGAAAATATTGGGCTACACCATTGAGCTAAATTAATGGAAACATAAGGATGTATCCATGTTCCTTGATTTTCTGGAGTTCCTCCTTGTATGATTTGTATAAGTTGTTGATTTTGTTCCGTTAGGCTAATCAGCCGAACGGGATTTTCATTAATAAAATCAGATAGTTCAATTAAAAATGCTTTGGTAGATTTAAGACGGCGATAATCTTTAAATTGTTTACCAACGGATTGACACATGTCCGTAGCATTTAAGTACCCATCATAAGAACGTTGGCGAATAATAGCACCGTGAAAATCACGGCTTATCATCATTTGAGTTGTCATGAGAGACACTCCATAGTAGTTAAAAGGAAGCACTTAGCGGAGAATAGTATTCTATGGTTACCATTCTTTTCAGGTGTACATCCCTAGCTAAGTGTGTTGTTGATTATGAAGGGTTATTTGGTGGTTGTCAAGTTGTTTGTATTAAGTTGTATAATCAAACGCTGAGAGACATGGAGAGGCGAAACCGAAGTCTAGTAGTCAGCAACTTGCGTGAGAGTTCAAAAATATGAAGAATTAAGCGGAGCTATTTTATGCGGAGTTAACCGATGAGACCGGACGTGTCGGGGCAATTATAACCGGTTTCGCTGAAAAATTGATTAGTTCACGGAATATGGACGTTCCGTGGACATCATGAAATTTCTGCGAAACTCATCCATAAAGCCGGGCTAGTTTTTTATCTTGCCGTGACAGCACAGCAGCAGACACCGACATTCCGGTGGGGCGGATATGAACCAAGCTAAGTTTCTTATACAAATAACCAATAAAAGAAATAACCTTGTGTGTCTGCATACCTAACGCATGTAACCCAGTATACGTCAAAATTAACGGTAAACACAAGCCATACAAAATGACTAAAAGTAAATTATGGGAAGAAGACTCATCTCCTCGCCATTTTTTTAAATAATTAGTGAATAAAGCAAACAGTTTCATAAGAAATACTCCTTGAACAGTTAATAAAAAAGACAATGTACATAAAAATTCATTACCCTTTTATATAACAAAAACAGTGCCAACTATTAACCTGTTGTATTTCATAGTTATTTTTTATACGATTTTAAGTTCAGTCTAAGAATTAGATTTTTTCGGTCTAAAATTTAGATTTTCAGTCTAATATTTATACTAATTTTCCGATTTTTACTCAACTATCAAGTCAATAAATTAGGTATAGTGGCGAGTGGGTTTTGAGCGGGTGGTTTGGAAGTTAATTGTTAAAAAAGGGATGCTGGTGCATCCCAATTGGACTCCCACCAAAGTAGAAACTTGTGGGAACGAATTAAAATAAGTGGATAACAGATGTTACCCACTTGCTTCATTTGCCTTAATAATCACAAACTGTTTTAAGGTTAGTCTCATCAACGGTAAATGAGAGTTCTCCTCCTGTAGCTTGTGTCATTGGCACTTCATAGACAGTTCCGGTAGAATCTGCATTAGCCACTGAAACACACGGAAAAGTTACTTCACCTGCACCAGATGAATAAGTTGCTAAACAACTACTTTGAAGAGTACTAGTCAATTCAGTCGAACCACTAACATTGAAAATATAACCTTCTTCCGACATTTTGGCCATTTCAACATTAAAATATTCTCCATCAGCATTTCCGGGGGCATAAACACAGGGAAAAGTGGCTATGCCTGTTTCAGATGAATAACTTGCCATACATTGATTATCAGTCAAAACAACCGAATCTTGACTGCAATTACAAACAGACATTTCACCTTGAATTGTGGTATGCCAATGACCATTCCAGTCAGCATTTTTGTCGCCACAAACAGTTGGACACTTATCTTGTGCATCACTTTGATCCCAGATAGGTCCAGCTTCTTCTTCCCATGTGTACGATGTCAAAATTTCGTTACAAGAAGTACTTGTACTTGGTCCAGTTGTTGGTCCAGTTGTTGGTCCAGTATCAGCAATATTAACACAAGCCCCACCATACTCAGGATATGATTCGCCTGTTGCTTCAACTACGGCAGTGTAACCTGTATCTACTGTATAAGTTCCAACCCAGCAATATCCATTTTTATCTCTGAAAATATAATCGCCATCAGCGTTAGTATGTGCTGTGTTGTCAAAGGACTGGTCACCTTTCCCGTCAGCTCCGCAGGTGTGATGAGACTCACATGTAGGCATAGCTCGACTTCCGTATTGTGAATATCCATGGTTTGCAAGGTTTTGAGGAGGGACATTACCGTCTTGGCATTCTCCATAGCCTGTTCCACCAT
>JAUCGL010000139.1 GCA_030378105.1 Candidatus Halobeggiatoa sp. HSG11
AATATTTGTATAGTATAGTTATATTAATTGGAATTAATTTTATTTCAACTGTTGTTGCTTTTGATGGGATTAATCAATTAGAAAAAATAGATTTTTCTACAATGCCCGGCAATCGAGTTCAAATTCAATTAATGTTTGCAAATAATAATATAACTCATAGAAGTTTTTCTACCGATAATCCGGCTAGAATTGTATTAGACTTTCCTAACACTACACTTAAACTCGCCAAAAAATCACATATTATAGGTATCGGAGTTGTACAAAATACTAATGCTGTAGAGACTCAAGATCGTACTCGTATTGTATTAAGTTTAGTACGTATGGTGCCATTTGATATAATAGTTGAAAATAAACGCTTACTTATATCAATCGAAAATGTGGCTTTTAAAAATATTTCCAAATCTAATGATTCACTCAGTAGTGCATCAACATTATCATCTACCAATACAGCATCTCTTTCAAATACAAGAAATGGGTATGTACTATCAGGTAACCATATACAAAATATAAATTTTCATCGTACCAAAGATGGGGCTGGGCAAGTTGCTATTAATTTGTCCGATCCAGCTATTATAGTCAATGTAGATATGGAGCGTGAAATCAATAATATAGCAGTTAAAATTCCTAACACCAAGTTACCTGGTAATTTAGATCGAAGATTAGATGTGATGGATTTTGCGACTCCAATTACTTTTGTTGATACTCTTTCTAAAGGTAATAATATTCGTATAAATATTGGAGTTAGAGGTAATTATGAATACCATGCTTACCAAACAGAAAATATTTACATGGTGGAAGTTAAAGAAAAAGTAGAAATTAAACAAAAACAACTCAAAATTGAAGAACGTAAATATGAAGGGCAATTAGTTTCTTTTAATTTTCAGGATATTAATGTACGTGCAGCATTATCACTATTATTTGATTTACCGGGAGTTGGTTTGAACATGGTTGCCGGTGAAGAAGTCAAAGGCCATGTCACTTTACGCTTAAAAAATATACCCTGGGATCAAGCTTTAGATATAATTCTTGAAGCAAGAGGACTTGGAATGCGGAAAATTGGTAATGTAGTCATGATAGATTTAAGACAAAATATTGATGAACGTAAGCAAAAAGAATTGGCTGCCCAACAAAAAATTAAAGAGTTGGAACCTCTTTATACTGAATTTATTATTATAAATTATGCTAAAGCTGCCGATATTGTTAGTTTATTGAGAACTGGTGGCCAACATTCCTTTATATCAAACAGAGGTAGTGTTTCTATGGATGAAAGAACTAATACTGTTATTATTCAAGATACTGCTGCTAAAATTAAAGAAATAAGAAATTTAATTTCCTCATTAGATACTCCAGTACGTCAAGTTTTAATCGAATCACGAATTGTTATTGCTAATAGTAGCTTTGGTAAAGAATTGGGAGTTAAATTTGGTTATAGTGGTAATGAAGATTTAGGACATGGAAATGGAATTGTGTTGGGAGGCAAATTAGGCGGTAATACTAAATTTTCTAATGGTACCGGTTTTACTACTGAAAACAGCCAACCTTATGGTGAAGGAGATGGGGAAAATTTCTTGGTAAGTTTACCGATAGCAGCTCCAACAGCAGCAGTTGGTTTAGCAGTTGGTAAAATTGGTAGTTATTTACTCCAATTGGAATTAGCTGCCATGCAATCTGAAGGTAATGGTGAAGTTATATCCAGTCCAAGAGTCGTTACTGGTAATCAACAGGAGGCAGTTATAACTCAAGGTACAGAACTTCCTTATTTTCCACCAGCTGGCGTAGGTGCGGCTGCTAAAGTTCAATGGAAACAGGCAGTACTAGAACTTAAAGTTATCCCTCAAATTACCCCAGATGATAGAGTTAGTATGACATTAGCCATTAAAAAAGATGCTCCAGGTGACGAAATAGGAGGAGAAATCAGTATTGATAAACGAGAAGTTAAAACTAATGTACTGGTTGATAATGGTGAAACTGTTGTATTAGGTGGGGTTTACGAGCGTTCAGATCGTAATGCAATGAGAAGAGTACCTTTTTTCTCTGATTTACCACTGATTGGGGCTTTATTCAGACATAAATCACGTACCAGTTCTAAATCAGAACTATTAATTTTTGTTACCCCTAAAATTTTAAAAGAAGCAACCTAGTAATAGGATTTTTAAGTATACATAAACTAACTCACATAAAGGAAATATATAAATGCGTTTTCTAACTCAATGGTTGATATTAATATTCACATTAGCTTTATTAAATGCCTGTGGCGGTGGTAGTGATGAACCTAGTAATTTTTTTGACGATACCGGCGGAAATGTTGGGGGAGATGCAGTAGACACATCTAACCAAATTACTGATATAACTATAATTCCATCAATTGGTCCAAGACTTGTCACTAGTGGTGGCAGAACTACTATTAATTTCACCACGATAGGAAATGAAGGAGCTCGTGCAGGAGAATTAGCTCCAAATGTTCCGCTTACCATTACTGTTCATCCAGAAGGAACAGCAAGATTAGAAAATGCTCCAACAAGCAGTGATCATAGAGGTAATGTTAACTTTTCAGTTAGTCATCCCGGTAGTGGTACTGTTTTTGTTAATGTAAGTGGCGGTAATGGTGTTAATGGAGGCTTTGATATTCCTATTTATTTTGGAGCTTCAGTAACTGCTGATATTATTAGTAATGATAATATTGCTCCGGCAGATGGAGTTACCCCAACTGACATTAAGATAATCGCTCGTGATGCTTATGGTACAGGTCTCTCTGGTATTCCAGTTGGTTTTACTTTTCCACTTGACTCATTTGCTGTGCCTAATGTCATTGGTGCTACTAATGAAGTAGGTGAAATTACAGTTGGTATAACTAATACTATTCCTCAAACTACTAAAGTGACTCCATTTGCTGGTGGTATGACTGCTGGTCCTTTGAATCTTGATTTTACTAGTGGACAAATAGCAGCTAATCCAACTAGTCTTGATTTAATTGTCAAAAGTAATAATGTACGTCCTGATGGAACCAAAGCAATTTTAATAGTTATGGCTAGAGATGATAGTGGTTCTCCAGTTCCATATGTGCCAGTCAGCATTTCTAGTAATTCTGCAACTGCTCAATTAAATATTGGTGACAAATCAAATTCATTATTTATAAATGGCAATACTGGTAAAGAAGGTAGTTTTGAACTTAATATAACTAATACTATTGCTGAAACTGTTAATATAACAGCTACTACAAATAGTGGTAGTACAACAGATTCTACAGTTATTAATGTGCAGCAGGATGTTATTTTTTCAAATACTGGAGTAGGAGAAAATTCTCAAATAACAACTGTTGAATTAGATCAGGCACTTAACAGTCCTCAATTAGCCAACGGTACTGACCCAGTTTATTTACGTGGCCGGGTTTTAGACCAAGATGGAAAACCGATTGCAAATCAAACTATTACTATAATTGTAAGCGGCGGTTCTGCAACCATAGTTATGGATAATGATGGTAAAACCGATAGCAGTGGACGGTTTCTGGCTACTTTAACTGATCAATTCCCAGAACAATTTTCAGCTACAGCAGTGGCAGGTGGTATAAGCAGTAGTGAAGTACAAGTTTCCTTTACTGGAACTGGCAGCAATAATGGTGTTGGTGGAGGAAGGGTGACATTATTAGCTTCACCAAATATGCAAATTGCTAATGGAGAAAATGCAATTACCTTGACTGCTATAGTACGTGATAATAATAATACTCCATTAAAAGATATTCAGGTATCTATTTCTGCTAATTCTAATACTGCTATTTTTGATAAAGGTACTGCAACTACTGGCGAAAGTGGTACAGCCACCTTTAGTTTAACTAATACTAGTACTGAAAACTTTAATGTAACTGTTAATGCTCAAGGTTCAACATCTTCAACTAATGTTAGATTTATCGGTTCCAGTGGTGATGTAACGATATTAGACACTAACGTAACTAATAACAATCAACTAGCCAACGGTAATGATAAAATAAGAATTGATGTGGTTGCTAAAGATAATAATGGTAATTTGATTGGAGGAGTACCAATTTCAGTAGGAATGTCTGCTGGTATTGCAGCCAAAGCAGAGCCAGCTCAAGGTGCTACTGATATTAATGGTTCATTCTTTACCGAAATATCTTCAACTGAAGCTGGTCAAGTAAATGTCACTATTAAAACCAATAATATCGCACAAAATGAAACTATTGCTTTCCAAGCTTCCACTGATGGAATTATACCTAGCACTATTGATCTACAAGTGACAAATAATGCTCAATTAGCCAATGGTGAAGACAAAATAAATTTAGTAATAATTCCACGCGATGCTAATAATAATCCGTTAGTTGGAACTAGTATTAGATTAATTGCTGATGCTCCAGATGTTGTCATTGAACCAGAAAGTGGAGCTACTAATGAAATAGGTAAATTTTTTGCCACTGTCGCTAGTACCAGAGAACAACAATTTAATATAACCGCAGTTGTGGAAGGTATGGCAGAACCAAAAGGAGTTGCAAGTCTTATTTTTAACTCTATCGGTTCTGAAGTGAAAGAATTAAATGTTAATGTAGTTAGAAATCATCAATTAGCTACTGGACAAGATGGTGATTCTGCTCAAATTAACATTATCGCTAGAAATACAAATGGATTACCAGTTAGCGGAGTTCCTATCAATGTTCAATTACTTAATAATCCGGCTGCCACAGTTCAGTTTGACAGTCCATTTACTGATACTAAAGGTTTGTTTATAGCAAAAATTACTTCAACCTCTGCCGGTGACATTAAAACTAAAATAACTGTTGCTGGGGTTAATACTAATGTACCTCCACAAGAACGTAATATAACATTTATTGCTTCTGGCGAAGTAACTCCAGCAAAAGTTGATATTAGTTTAGAAGGTAGTGTATCACCAAAAGTTAACTCTTTAACTACTCTATTGGTAGTCCCTAGAGATAAGAACAATGCTCCTATTCCTAACCTTGAAATAACTTTAGCTAGTAATTCTGGGACTGCTGTATTTGAACCTGATGGTGGAGCTACTAATCAACTAGGGGAATTTAGAACTAACATAACTAGTACAGCCGTTGAAACAATTGAAGTAACAGCCACTGCCAAAGGAGTGCATAGTGAAAAACTACCAATTACTTTTGGTACTGGAGTTGGTAGCTTAGTTGTAACAGTATTTAATGATAACCAATTAGCTAATGGTACTGATATAATTGAAGTTCATGTTGTTGCTAGAGATAATGCTGGAATGGCTGTACCTAATGTGCCTATTGCAATACAGTTACCATCGACTGCTGCGGTAGCAGATACATCTTTCAATGAAGGGAAAACTGATGCCAGTGGTTTCTTTAAGAGCAATATAATTTCTACAGTTGCAGGAGAAATTGCTGTTACTATTTCTGTGAAAGGTACTAATATAGCAGCTCCGCCTAAATTAATAAACTTCAGGGCTGATGGTGGTACTGCTGCTACTCCAAAGGATGTAGAGTTGATTGTAAGCGGCACTGCAGTAGCAGACGGTAAATCTGAAATTGATTTGTTAATTACCCCTCGTGATAATAGCGGTAATCCATTAGCTGGAGTTACAATTGAATTATTAAAAGATTCAGACGATGTGGTAATTGCTGAAACAACTGGAACAACTAATGCTTTAGGAGAATTTCGTACTACAGTAACAACAATACCAGGTATAGTTGGAGGTACTTTGACTGAAGCTTTAGTAGTCAATATAACCCCAATAGCTAACGGAGTTGTTGGCAAATCAGTAGTTGCTATCTTTACCCCCCCATCTGTACCAAGAGCTGGTTTAACTTTAACTGTTAGTAACAATAATCCTCAGTTAGATGAAGATGTTACCATAACAATATCAGCTCGAGATGAAAATGGTTTTGCAGTTAAAAACATACCAGTTAGATTACGGGTAGAACCAGTTGGAACTCCAGATGTAACCGGTTCCGTTATTTTTGGTAAATTTGAAGGAAAGACTTCAGAAGACAATGGTATCTTTACAACTACTATAAGAAATAACCAAACTGGTACTGTAAAAGTGATTGCAACTATGCTTAATCGAGAAGGTGGTGAGCCAATAGCAGTTAATAGCTCACCAGTTAATATAACTTTCCAAACTGAAGGAATACTGCTGCAAGAAGTTACCGAAATTAATTTAATAACTGATAGTTCTACACTTAAATCAGAAGGTAAAACTGAAGGTATAATTCTTACTGCTATTGTTAAAGACAAAGATAACCATTTAGTTAAAAATGCCGAAGTCGATTTTGAAGCCAATTCTGGTAATTTACAGTTAGTTGATAATAATGGAAATCCAGTAGTGGAATCCATAACTGATGATAATGGGCGTGCTTATGCTCGTTTAACTACAGTTGGTAATGCTGATAACCGTGATATAAGAGTTATAGCGTCAGTAGCAAGTATGATAGCCGATCCTATAACTAATGAAAAAACTCGTAAAGATGAAATAATAATTCAGGTTGTTGGTACAACGATAACAATATCTGGTTCTCGCTCAATAGTACAATTTGAAGAAGAAACTCTAACTATTTCTTTGCGTGATTCAGATAATAAACCTATAGCTAATCAACTTTTACGAATAAGTTCTGAGTTAAATAATTCTTTTAATTCAGTGGATGGAACGATAGATATAACAACTGATACTAATGGGCAGGCAAGAGTTGTGTTTACTGCCAATAATCCGGGTACTGGTGAAGATATTATAAAAGTTAGCAAACCAAATGCATCTGGTGTTCAAACGAGTACTCACGTTATAACAATTTCTGATGATACTTTGAAAGTTATTTCAGACTCAACTTCAGGTAATCTTTGCCCTGACGTAACTTCTATTGATGAGGATACCAATAATAATGGAATACTTGATATTGATTTACTAGAGGATGTTAATGGTAATGGAATACTTGACCTTGGTTGTAGAATATTACTTAATCAAGAACAGTCATTTGAAGTTACTTGGCAGAAAGGCGGTAGTCCAGTATTTAATGAAATTAATTTATCTGCAACTCGTGGCATACTAAGTAGCTCAAGTATAACCATGAATCAGCCAGATCAACCAGCTCGCTTTACTATTAATTCTAATAATGCTGGACCAGCAACTATAATAGTTAACGGCAATCGAGCCTCTCCGCCCGGACCTACTTTGCAATTTGAAATTAAGTTTATTGCTGAAAAAGCTCAATTTGTTAATGTACAAGCTAATCCATCAGTTATTGGAACTAATCCTGTTGGTACTGATAATGAAAGAAGTGAAATATTAGCAGTGGTACGTGATCCAAATAATAATTTAGTTGCTGATAAACAGGTGAACTTTTTGTTAAATGATATAAGTGGTGGTAAGCTAACAAGAGGTTCTGCGTTCACAGATGACTTTGGTCGTGCAACTACAGAATATATTGCTGGTTCTTCTTCAAGTGCTGCTAATGGAGTTCAAATAACTGCTTCAGTAGCAGATAATTCTACTATTAGCAGTAGTGTTAATTTGACTGTAGCTGAAAAGGATTTATTTGTTAAACTTGGTTCTGGTAATACGTTGGAAGGAGATGGAATACGTTATAAAGTTTATCACACTGTTTTAGTTACTGATTCTAATGGTACGCCTGTATCTGATGCTGAAGTTATTCTAAGTATCTATCCTCTAACTTATACTAAACAAAGTTTTGAAATAGTAGAAGAAAGCATTATTTACGGTGATTCATTTTCATGTCCCAATGAAGATGTTAATCGTAATGGAATATTAGATTTGAACTTAAATGAAGATGTTAACAATAATAATCAAATTGATCCGGGTAATGTTGTAACAGTTGATAAATTAAAACTTATAACTGATAGTAGTGGTTTTGCAGATTTTAATGTTGTATATGCTATTCAATATGCTCGTTGGGTAAATGTAGAAATAACAGCTCGTACCGAAGTTGCTGGTACAGAATCAAGTGACACCTTACAGATTTCTACAATTTGTAGTATAGAAGATGTAACTAAGCAGCTTTGTCCACGTGCCAACCCATTTGGTGCTCAAGATTGTCACCAGCCAAATTAAAGCAATAGTTATGTGCATAAAATAAAATTAACAATCATACCTGCTAGATTTTGAAAACCTAGTAGGTATGATTCAACATTGTAGAAATGATTTTATGCATATTTTTTATTCATGAGAATAACATTCCCTGAATTTCCCCTCTATCATGTTTTACATTCTATTTCACCTTGTTACAAAAAAAATATGAAAATTGAATTCAATGAATATTTACCTAAATGGAACTATGTTGCTCTTCCAAATTGTATTCACTGTATGTTATTAAATCCTGAGTTTTAAATGAATACAGATACCGTATTATTTGATTTAGATGGAACTTTGTTAGATACTGCTCCCGATTTAGCTTTTGCACTTAACCAAGTTTTAATTGAACAACAAAGAGAACCATTACCGTTTGAAAAAATTCGACCTTGGGTTTCACATGGTGGCAAAACTATGATTAGAAAAAGCTTTAATCTCATTGAACCTGAAACGGATATTGATTTTATTCACAAACGATTTTTAGCTATTTATTCATCTCATATAGCTGATAATTCTGATTTTTTTCCTAATATGGAAATAGTATTAGATAATTTAGAATCTAAAGGATTAAAATGGGGAATTGTGACTAATAAACCAGCTTGGTTGACGGAACCTTTGTTACAAAAACTTAATTTAATTGACCGTAGTGCTTGTTATGTTAGTGGTGATACTTTACCACAAAATAAACCTCATCCAGCACCATTATTACATGCTTGTAAGTTACTGGACACCACTCCAGAAAGCTGTATTTATGTTGGAGATGCCAAACGTGATATTGAAGCTGGACAAAGAGCAGGAATGCAAACTTTGATAGCTGCATATGGTTATCTTGGAAATGATGATGAACCAACTCTATGGGGAGCGGATGGTATTTTACAAAAGCCAATGGACTTATTAGCTTGGGTTTAATTCTTGGTAGTCCTGCAATATGTAGTGTTAAATCTGCTATATATTTGAGACCTAGAAAGTTTTTTGGAGTCATCACTACTTTATCTATGACTACCATTTAGTTAAAAACCAATAGGTATGGAAAAATTGACAGAAGCTTTCCAAAAAGATGATGTTGCCATAGTTTTGATAGATATTATGATGCCAGAAATGGATGGTTATGAACTGATATGGGAGATTCGGAAACAGCCAAAATATCGTAAATTACCTATCTTGCTCTCACCGTCAAAGCCATGAAAGATGATAAAGCTAAATATATTATTGAGGCTGGGGCCAATGCTTAAGTAGATGTGAGTATAGGAAAGATAAGTTATACTAGTGTTAAATTTGGTTTAAATATGAATTTCTTGTTATTAAAATAATTATTTTTAGTAATGGTTCTGAATTTTTGGTTTTATCATAAATAATTCCAAAATTATTATTGCTATTTTAAGTTAAGGGAAAAATTACTTGTCATAATCCAGTATTCACAAAAATGACAGTTAATGTTAATCCTTAACTTAAAAATAACAAAAAACCTTGTTTGAATTTAAGGATTTTGTTTCTACACTTTGATAATTAAAGAATTAAGAGAAATAAATAATTATTCCTTCTTTTCTTTTTCGGTAGTCTTCTCTACTTTCTCTTCAGAAGTTTTTTCTACTTCTTCAACATTTTTAGTTGGTTCTGTAGGGCTTGTTTTTGTATCATCATCCGAAGAACTATTAGGAGAAATCTTTTCTTCATCAGTAGAGGGTTTAGGTTCTGGCTCTTCAACCTCTTGTATCTCTTCTGGTATTAAAGCAACTTCTATTTTATCTTGATTCTCATCAATAATTTTTTGACCTACCCCTTTAACATTTTTGAGATCATCAATAGATTCAAACTTACCATTTTTATCACGAAACTCAATAATAGCAATAGCTTTTTTAGGGCCAACGCCCCATAATTTTTCCAAAACAACAGCATCTGCTGTGTTAATATTAATTTTATTAATATTAGCTTCAGCTTCAGCATAAGCAACTGGTAAAATAAAAATTGATAAATTCAGAAAAAATAATAGAATTGCCTTTTTGATTTGCATAATCAAACTCCTTGGTCAATTAAAATACCTACCATAAATCATGGCTAATGAAATTTTTGAGATTAGCTGAGTACAATAAAATCTCAAAAATATGTTTATAATTATAGCATCGTATTTAATATTACGCAAAATATAAAAAGATGCTCATTTCAAATTTGATTATGACAATTAGCAATTAAAAATCTTAATTTTTTTACAATATTTTATGCGGTTTTGGAGTTCAAAACTGTTTCAACCGTTTTATTATCAGGAAGATTTATTGTCATTATAATCAAACCTTTGGCAATAACTTTATCTTCTCCATTAGGATTACAGTATATTTTGTCATTAGGGGAAATATAAGCTACAGCTATACCAATATTAGATTTAACTAAACGATATACAATTTCAGACCATTCTTGGTCTTTGATGACAACATTCACTCGTTGATATTTATTATCTTGATTATTAAACATCTGTTCAATAATTTCTTCAGAACCGGGAGCTCGCAACACACTTACCATCATTTCTGGATAAGCTCGTACTGGCCGCAAAGTTATGTTAGCTCCGGCTTGTTTTAATCGTTCTCTATTAACATCATCAACACATTCCACTATTATAGTAGCATCTTTATTCAGGTCTCTGATTCGATGCAAAACATCAAAAGTATTGCCATCAGACAACTGATCGTGATGTTTGCAAGCCATTATCATAATTATAGTTGCAGCATTAGCATTCACAGCCTTTAAGTCTTCAGTTTTATTTCCTTTACCGTAATAATGAGTTATGTTAAGTTTTTGTAAAGATTCTGGCAATCCATCATGAAAATCTTGAGTAAGTATTTGAATTCCTAAATTTTTATATTCTTCAGTATGTTGAAATTCTGTGATAAGTCTTTCGTAGTATAAAATTGGTATATTATCATCATTATTTGAAATCAAAACGATATGATTATTCATATTCCATCTCCATTTCCCTTTAATTTGTTTACTATTTCTTATGGAACGATAATCAAAATAATCTCCGGCCGTTTTTGCTAATACAAAAATACCGCCCAAATATAATAGTATTATTGTCGCAAGTCTTCCAGGTAAAGATGAAATCTGAATATCTCCATATCCAACAGTAGTTATAGTAGTAAAAGTTAACCAAATAGCATCATCTATACGCAATTCTTCCCAACTAACCATAGCGGTTATATGTAAAGTAAAAATTATTAATAGGTATAGTAACGAATAAATGAACTTTTTTTGTAGATCATCTGTTTCTAAAGAATTATTTTTAAATTTTTTAAGCCAACTAAACATGGAAAGCATTTTCTATAGTTTTAAGATAAATTTATGTAAATTTTAACAGATTTTATGTGAAATTATCAATACAAATTTAATTGCCTTAATGGTCAACTTAAAATATTATTCTGGTAAAGCTTCTATTAAGAAATTTGGTAATATAAAACTAGCTTTTTGGATATCAGCATTGTAATAATTAGTATTAATTGGCTCATTGTAAGCATCGGCAGCCCTTAAATAAGTTAAATTATCACCTGCCATAGTTGCTGTCCACCAACCTGATGGATAAACTGGCAATGGAAATTGCAAAGTTTTAGTTGATTTAAAACCACCTTCTCGCATAGATTTATGGATAGACTGTAATAATGGCAGATGTAACAATGGAGACTCACTTTGTTGAACTAGTAAACCTTTGGAGCCTAATACTCGCCTACAATCACGAAAAAATGCGGTAGTAAATAAACCCTCTCCATGTCCTAAAGGATCGGTACTATCAACAATTATAACATCAAGACTGTTATCAGGAGCTTTTGCTATCCATTGAATAGCATCTTCAAATTGAAATTTAACTCGTGGATCATTGTTAGATTCACATAAACTTGGAAAATATTGTTCTGCTAAACGAGTAACTCTCTCATCAATTTCAATCTGAATAATCTGTTCTAAATATGAATGTTTAGTTACCTCACGCAAAGAACCACAATCACCTCCACCAATAATGGCAACTTTTCTAGGTTTTGGATGAGTGAATAAAACTGGATGGGTTATCATTTCATGATAGATAAAATTATCTCGTTCTGTAAGCATAACATAACCATCAAGAACCATTAAATTGCCAAATTTTGTTGTTTGGTAAATGATTATGTTTTGAAAAGGAGTCTGCTCTTCATGCAATTTAGATTTTATGTGAAGTGAAAATGCACAACCTGTTGATGAGTTTAACTCTGTAAACCAATTATTATCTAAATTCATAATGTTTGCCCATAATTTATAATATTGAATTTGAAATATTTTAATATTTAAGGTAGTCCTAAACAAAGTAGTGATATAACGTGAATTAAAATCTAAAAATTTGATAGTCCCTACAAACTAATGCAGGTATATTATTATAATATTTTATGTTTATAATCATAGGACTTAACGCTTTGATAAAAGTATTATAATATGAATCACTCAATTAAAGCAAAAAAATCAAATGAGAAAGATAAGTCGTCCATCAACAGCAAACTGTACCTTATCCATGTATAGTAACATTCCTATATTTTTATACCATTAAAATTAATTATATTCTGAAAAATAAAATCTATTGTTTCGATAGGTGAATCAAATTTATGACGAAACTTCTTAATATAACGTTTTAAGGAAGCCCA
>JAUCGL010000264.1 GCA_030378105.1 Candidatus Halobeggiatoa sp. HSG11
CACGGGAATGACAGAACTATATAAATATAGTTTATATGCAAATTATACAAATGATATGATTTTTTATAACTATTTGTATCTTAACAAATTCATAAAATGAATGTTTTGTCAATGCGTAAGTCCTATACCAATTTATCATTATCAATATTTATTATAATTGATTGTATTTTTGTTTCCTTTTTAATTTAAACCTAATTCCATTCTTGAACTGCCAAAAGTCCATCTTCCAAGATAAACATAAGGATTAATTAAGGTTATTTGGTGGGCAACGGTTGAAGCTAGTTATCCATTCTATTCGGCTACTTTAAGTTTGATTTATTTTAGTTCCGTATTCCATCAGTTCTTTATCTTTTTCTAATAATGCATTAACTATATTATTCATATCGGTATTCTTTGCTTGAGATAATTTTTTTATGAATTTGGCTATTTCAGGTTCAAGATAAATTGGTAAGTTAAAATCTGCATCGGGATGGTAAAATTTTCCTCTTTCACCTTTTGAAAAATCGTATTCTTCTTTCATTGTATTAACCTTCGTATTGCTTGCATTCAAAATTAGTAGCTTTTCTCGCAGATATTATTCTGATTTTACATAAGAATTTATTGATATTGTTAAATGTATGGACTATTGATAGTAATACTCCATTGTTGTCTAATCCTATGGTAATCCATCTTTCTTCATACTCGCTATGTTCTCCGTCAATTATTGATAATGCATAAGAATCACGAAATATTGTAGCCGCACGTTCAAAACTTATTTTATGCTTATGAATATTTATTTTTGCTTTTTTTGCATTCCATTCAAAATTATATTGTATTTTTGTCATACATAGTCAAAGTTCATTACTTCCTTTTTACCTGTACAGTTTAATAAACTCTTTATCTACCGATTAGGTCGGCCCTCCAAGACGAAACATAAGGATTAATTAATGGTTGTTTGGTGGGCAACGGTTAAAGCTTGTCACCCATTCTATCCAGCTACTTTTGGTGTATGACGCTCTGCTTATACATCTTAACGAGTTAGCCAGTTCCGTACATCTATCACACAAATGATGCACCTTCATGAGTCAGAATGGTTATGGGAGCGACAACACCACCTGCATCAAGATACGAGAACACTTCCAAAACATCGTGGCCACGTAACGCTAGGTTTCTCATTTGTTCTACAGTAAACCAACCTGCTTCGAGAGACTCTTCATCTGGTTCTGATTTAGGCGGCGTATCATTAAGAGGTTCACCTGAGACGATAAGCCGTACCCTTGTGCTGTGTGCAAAGGGAGAATGCTCAATTCTGATGATACCGTTTACTACAATTGGAATCCCCGATTCTTCTAATGTTTCACGTTTGGCAGCCGCAATGAAACTCTCACCTGGTTCGACTCGTCCCGCAGGTAGATACCAAAGTTGTCCATGTTTTCGTTCATGGATCAGCAAATAACGGTCTTTGTGTTTGACTGCCACAAGTACGAAGAACCATGTGGGTATTGCTTCTCTGTTCATTGCCTCTGTCCGTTAACGTTATTCTTGAGCAGTTGAAAGTTCGCCGCCAAAATAGGATTAATTTATGGTTATTTGGTAGGCAACGGTTAAGCTAGTTACCCATTCTACTCGGCTAACGCCAAATTTGTTCGACGTGATTTAAATTATCGTCGTCTTTTTTTTAAACGTTTTATTTTCTTTCTCAGTGAATGAGTTAGCGATTTTGAACGAGTCATATTTCTCACAGACTCAATAGCAATAACTGTACAGACATCTTCTTTATCCCCACTTTTTGGTGAGAACATTAAGCGAAAATCGGCTATTTCACGCCCATCGTCTATTATTGACCAACCAATATCCATGCCTTCTAATTTACGTCCAATCATCTCCATCTTTAAAGAATTGAAATCTTCATTTTCTAAAGGTTTTCCACAACATGAACACAATAATGGAAGTTCATATTGGTTTTCAAAGACATAATAAGTTGTTCGATCTCGCAGGATAACATCTTTGATTTTTTTGTACCCAATTAAAGAGTCTAAAAACTCTGCGACACACTTAAAATTTCCATTGATTTGGATTTTTGGGAACCCATCATGTTCACAAAATTGATATTCTTTTTTCGTCTTGATTTCCATATTTGTCCATTTTATTAAGTTAAACACTATTCAACCGGAGAAGGTCCGCCTCCAAGACAAACATAAGGATTAATTTATGGTTATTTGGTGGGCAACGATTAAGCTAGTTACCCATCCTATCCGGCTACTACTTTTGGTATATGACGCTTCGCTTATACACTTTATGAATTAATCCTCATAACTTGCGAAGTACTATATTACCAACAGTACTTATTGATTCAATATTGTTCATTGGAACGAAAATTATTCCGTCTGCACTACCTGATTCAAAATGCAGTTCTCGTTGTTTTATATTTCTTCCTAACATCAAGTTAGTCAAATAGAATGAGACCCCTTTATCGGAAATATTGCATATGTCAATCTTTGATTCCAGATGCAATGCCACTTTAAGTATTGCTGGTGTATCCAAAAATTCAATTTCAATAAACTGTTCATGGATACATTCCTCTGTTATCCAATCAATTCCGATTGAGTTAAACCAACAAATAGTTTCTTTTGTCGACTGTTCTGAAGTTAAGTTAAAACTACATTTCATTCTTTCACCAAATTGACCTGACACCATTCTTAAATTGCCGTAGGTTTCCAAGATAAAGTTAGTATTAATTTATGGTTATTTGGTGGGCAACGGTTAAGCTAGTTACCCATCCTATCTGGCTACTTCTATTTGGTGTATGAAATTTCGCTTATACACCTTACGGGTTATTTTATTATCCAACGTTGATTTTCTTGACCATGACATGGCCACAAAACTATAGAAGTTCCATTAGCAGAACCACCACCTTTAACATCTAAACATTTTCCACCAATGCCTTTGATTGCACCATCGCTTATTTCCCAACGTTGATTCGCTTTGCCATGACATGGCCACAAAATTATGGAGGTTCCATTATCAGAACCACCACCTTTGACATCTAGACATTTTCCACCAATACCTTTGATTACACCGTCACTTATTTCCCAACGTTGATTTGTCTTACCATGACAGGACCACAAAATTACAGAGGTTCCATCAGCAGAACCACCACCTTCAACATCCATACATTTATCTCCTATGCCAACTATTTCTGCGGAATAACATATGTTGAAAACAGCAAACATAAGAAAGGTTAAGGAAACTACAAACTTCTTAAGCATTTTATTTTTCCTCTTCTGCATATCTAAATATATTAAACAACACCGTGCAGTTTTTTCGGTGAAGCTAATCACTTATTATTAAAGTATATCGCTATATTCTTACCGATAAATCAGGCGTACTACAAAAATATTTAATACACCCTTAAACAACATAATAATCCCACTTAATTTGTTAGTCAAGCAAAATTGTTATTAGTTTAAGGATGCAATTTATTCTTCAATCAATATGCAAATACAAAGCTTCACCACCATTATAGATAACATCTCCATTCGGAAGCTTATAACCAACATAAACAGTGTAAGTACCACTCTCAAAAGAACCCTCAAATAGAACAAGCTCTTTCAATTCCCCTTCCAATATAACATTCGGAATAGAAACAGTTTTATACACTGAACTCCAAGTTCCCCAAGTTGACACCTCTTCCTGATAAGCATTAGTCTGACCGGGAACCGCCGCCATTATTATCTCAACATTTTGCCCAACATGTTGAGCCTCAGGAACAATAGTTGTTGCAATTCCTAACTGACTATTAGCATTAGCAAAGAAAGGATTATGCCTCTTCTCATCTTGATAACCCCAATTCAAAAACCGAGAAGTAGTAACAAACTTTTCACCACTCGCATTAAGCCCAATTCCATTCGCAATCATAAAACTCATAGGCTCATAACCATTGAACACAACCACATCATCTTCCAAACGATAACCAATAAACATTTGATAATATCCGGGCCTAAATATTAAATTATCAATATAAGTTGGTACCTCTAAATAATCAGGCAAACGATGATAATGCTGGATTGGATACAAGTCATCTAAACTATGATCCCAAAATTGCCAACTAGCCTCATTCCTTGCATAAGCTTGTTCCCAATAATGACCACGATAACCAGCAGCAATCAATATATCAGCTGGCAATCCAACATAACGTGGTTCAACACTTATAAAACCAGAAACATCTATCGCATCATGATAAGCAAAAGTTAAATCATTGCCAGTTCTACCATTTTGATTAGTTATCGAAGAAGCAAAAATACTTGTTGATGCAACATCATTCCAAACCTGAAGATCGGTATGAGTGACATTTTGCTGCGGCTCGACACTACCACTATTACCAATAAAAAAGTGCATTGGCTCTAGCCCGTTGAATACAATCGTACCATTTCGTAACCGATAACCAACAAACATGATAAACTCTCCGGGAACGAAATCTAACTCATCTTCATAGATAAAGATTTCAATCTGCTCAGTCAATTGCGGATAATATTGAGCAGTCGGTAAACTACTTAATTTACCATCCCATTCTTGCCAACTTTGCTCATTGCGATAGTAGGAAACATCATAAAATATATTGCTATAAGTTCCAATCAACAAAACATCAGCCACCTGTCCAACATGTTGAGGAGCTATATTAACAGTACTGGAAAGATTAACTGTATTGGCATCAGTGTAAGTTAAACGACTATGATTAGCCATTTGCATTTCACTTGCATTCAACTTATCAAGGAAACAAGCTTCACTTGAAGTTATATTGCCCTGCACACTGACTTCTAACCCATAAGTACAATTATCATTAATAACCAAATCACCAGTTTTACCAATAATCAGACCACTACCAGTTTTTTCAGTTCCATCAACCAAACCATTGTCAATTTTATATTGGTTAGCAGCATCTATTAAACTGTTGCCATTAAAAGTAGGAGTCTTATCATCTGGATCAGAATCACCCTGATTATAATCAACATCCCTAGCCACAACTATTAAATCAACTGAAGTTTTTTGTGGTGGAATTGCATGATCACTGATAACAATTTTACTCTGGCCAACTTTTAACCCGGTCAAAGTAAACATGGCGGAACCGCTATCACTTAGCGAAGTCCAATTTTCTAACAATAATATATTACGATCTGGAATTTCACTGATAGTCAGCTCTCCTTCACCACCAGCAACAGTTAAATCTAAGCTTTGACCAACTTTAACTGTTGTGTGCATAGCTTTGATTCTAAACTTAGACCCACTCAAATTGATAAGAGAACCATTTGCATCTTCAATAACTTTGATATAAATAGTTATAGTTTGCAATGGATTAGCACTGTCGCTTATCACCATCTTGGTATCGCCAACCTTAACTCCAGTCAATTCCAGTTCCGCAGCTCCAGCATTTAAGGACCGCCAAGCGTCTAAAGATACCAGACTATTGTCAGGAATATCCTTAATCAAAAGCTCCGATTGCCCATTAGCTAGAGTCATTTCCGTGCTTTCTCCAACCCTCAAAATGATTGAGAGAGATTTCACATTAAATGCAGTGTTTAATTGACAAGTTGGACAACATACCTGACAAGTTGGGAAACTATGACAGGAATTAGAACTATCATCATCAATAATCGTTAAAGTAGCGGTTTCTGGAGATACAATAGAAGCACCACCACCAGCATTGCTCAATACTAAATCAATTATTTCATCATCTTCCGATGCGGTATCATTAGTTATAGGTATGCCAATGAATTTATCTGAACAATCCCCATCTTCCCAAGTAATGGTACCTTGTTTAGCAGTATAATCAGGACTTTGGGCAGTGTTATCTATGGCTGCATAATCAACAGTGACTTTTCCTTCACAATTACCAAGTCGTTGAACCGCAACTGTTGCAACATTACCAAATTCATCTACGGTATAACTGGAATCAGCCCATTGCACTCGATCATTAACAAAAGCTCTACCGCTTGTGTGGGTTATATGTCCACTTATATCGGAATTATCGCCCAATTTACCATCACTTAGACGGAAACTAGCAGTACTTACCGTTTTATCACCAACAGTTTTATTGCCCAATGTTACTGGTAAATCTTGCCATTTTCCATCAGCATATTGACGATGTAAATCCACATCATCCGCATCATGGTAAAAAACTTCTAAATCAGCATCAGTACAAGACATGTCTAAGTCAAACGGAAATGGTACTAAACTACTATCATCTGTTAGACCAGGTTCACTCAACTGGACATTATTGATAGTACAGCCATTTTTCTCAACAATAGTGACATATTTACCATCTGGAGTCATTAACGACACAACATTATTTTGCTTCCAATCAGGAATACCATCATCATTACCATCACCATTGTTTGGAGCATTTTCTTCAATGTCGGTAGCAACTCCATCACCATCACCATCAAGGGCAAAATTAGCTTGACAGCTTTTGGCTTGATCCATCAATACGGTGATAGTTTTATTAATTCCGCTACAATCACCACTCCAATGAGTGAAAGCAAAACCGGGTTCTGGATTGGCAACTAATTCTACTTCAGTGCCTTGAGCATAATCTTCAGTACAATCCTCTTTACACTCAATTCCAGTCGGTTGACTTGTTATTGAACCGGAACCATTTCTAGACACATCTAAACTAACTTGTGGTATATCATCCGGTACAAACACTGCCTTACAACTCTTAAAGTCATTCATAGTCACATTGCCATCAGCACCACAATGACCTCGCCAACCATCAAACACCCAACCTGCATCTGGAGTTGGAGTTAAAGTAACATCAGTACCAGTTGCATAAGGTTGTTGGCATGGATCGTTATTGTTGTTGCAAGATAAATCTTGAACTCCTTCTACCTTTCCTTTACCACTGATAGTGACGATTAATTTAACATCATCAGTTGGTTCCTCAATTTCATTTGACACAGTGATATTTACAGTAGCAGTGTCACAAACCTGATCAGTATCACAAATTTGATAAACAAAGCTATCTGTACCTTCAAAACCAGCTTTTGGAGTATATTCTACTTCTCCAGTATCCAAATTGACTTTAACTGTACCATTGCTGGGTTGACCAACTATAGTTAAACTATGAGGATTCAAATTGTCATTTGGATCGCTGTCATTCTTCAATACATTAATTGAAACTGGGATGTCCGGTTTAGTACCAGCATCATCATCATTAGCATTGGGTGGACTATTGTCTGGAGATGTAACTGGAATAGTCATTAATCCCGGACTACTCTCACTGCCGTTATCATCGGTAGCTGTAAATGTGAAACTTGCATTGCCGACAAAATCCGCAGCTGGTTCAAAAAACACTTGAGCAGCTTGCTCAGGAGTTAATATCTGTCCTGGTTGAATAGGAATACCACCACTAGCTGGATTGCCTAAGTATAATTTACCCTGTTCTGGCAAAGTTTTAACCGTGTAAGAAACTATCGTACCATTATCTTCACCAGCTAAACTTGGTAATAAAGTAGTTACGTCATTAGTTGTTGGTTCAGCAGTTTGGTTAGTAACAGTTGGTGGTGGGTCTTCCAATGTTGGAACCAGAACTGTAACCGTTGCAGTATCACAACTAGTTGGAAAATCGAAATCACAAATTTGGTAAGTAAACTCATCTGTACCAAAAGTAAAACCCGGTTCTGGTGTATAAGTGACAGTACCATCACCATTTGCCACTACAGTTCCTTTGCTGGGTTGAGTTGTGATAATTAAATTTTCCGCATCCAAATTACCTTCTGGATCACTATCATTGCCAATAACATTAATAGTAACAGGCGTTTCCGGGTCTGTATAACTATTGTCGTCATTAGCTACAACATCCTGATTAGTGGATGCTTCTATAACTGGTACAACAACTAAGGCTGGTGTACTAACATTACCCTTATCATCAGTAGCAGTGTAGCTAAAATTAGCATTTCCTACGAAATTCTCATTAGGTTGGAAATAAATTTGACTTATTTGTTCAGGAGTTAGCTCCTGACCGGCAGTTATTGGAACACCACCATTGTCTGGATCACCTAAATATATTATACCTTGGCTAACTGGTGGTAATGTATCAATGTTATACGAAGCCACACTACCATCATCAGTAGCTGCTAAAGATGGCAATTTGGTAGTTATATTATTAGGTATTGCTGGTGAAGTTATTTTTTCCGCAGTTGGTGGAAAATCATCCAATATTGGTACTACAACACTGACTTCCGCAGTATCACATTGAACTGGAACTCCAGTATCACAGACTTCATAAGTAAATACATCTATGCCTTTGGTAAAATCATCATCTGGCGTATAAGTCACAGTGCCATCATCATTGACAGTAACAGTACCATGAGGTGGAGGAGTAGTGATTGTAACACTTTCAATATTAAGTCCGCCTTCTGGGTCACTATCATTGTCAAGAATATCAATAGTAACCGGAGTAGCAATATCTGTAGTACTCATATCGTTATTAGCGGTTGGTATGACATTCACTGCGGCAGCAACTGGAATTGTCACCAAAGCCGGACTGCTAACTGCTTCTTGGTCATCAGTAGCGGTATAAGTGAAGCTGGCATCCCCAATAAACTTACCATTAGGCTTGAAATATAAATTACCAACTTGAGCCGGAGTTAACTGTTGAAACTCAGTCACCAAAGTTCCGCCATTATCTGGATCACCCAAGTATAAAACACCTTGTTCAGTAGGTGGTAAGGTAGCGATATTATAACTAGTAACAGTTCCATCAACATCAGTAGCTGACAGTGGTGGTAATTGTACAGTGGTATTATTAGAAGTATTTTCAGCAGTTTTATCATCCACAATTGGTGGCTGCTGAGTTGGGATAGTCACTGTAACTGTTGCTGTGTCACATAATGGTGGAACTCCACTATCACAAACTCGATAAGTAAAACTATCCGTGCCATTGTTAAAACCATTATTTGGTGTGTAAGTCACGCTACCATCAGGATTAATAACAATACTGCCATTACTTGGTTGTGAAGTGACAGCTAATGTACTTAGGTTAAAATTATTCTCTGGGTCACTATCATTACCTAAAATATCAATAGTAACTGGAGTATTTGGATCTGTTGTACTACTGTCATCACTAGTAATTGGTTGATTATTAGATGGCATAGTAACTGGTATACTAACTGTAGCTATGTTACTAACTGCACCATTATTATCAGTGGCTGCAAAGGTAAAACTTGCATCGCCGCTAAAAGAAGTATTAGGTTGGAAAAATAGACTTTTGGCCTGTTCTGGAGTCAATGTTTCATTAACTGAAATTGGTTTACCGCCTTTAGCTGGGTCTTCTAAATATAACTTACCTTCACTTGCTGGAGGCAAAGTTTTAATTTGATAAGACTCAACTGTACCATCAACATCAGTTGCTTCTAAAGCTGGTATCTGCTCAGTGACATTATTAGGCACACTTGGAGCTTGTTTATCTTCTGCTACTGGTGATTGATTAGAATCTGTAACCGGAATAGTAACTGTAGCTGGAACACTTTCAGAACCATTATTATCAGTAGCGATATAAGTGAATTGAGCTTGACCAGTAAAGCTAGGATTCGGTTTAAAATGAATATTGCTTATTTCACTTGGTGATAATTCTTGCCCAGCAGATATTGGAGTTCCACCGTTATCAGGGTCTCCTAAATACAAAACTCCCTGTGAACTTGGCGGCAAAGTTACATTGAAAAAATCTACCGTACCATCTGGGTCTGTTGCAGATAAATCATCAACTTTCACATTGCTATCATTAGGAGTTGAATCCACATTTTTATTATCTGCCACTGGTGGTTCATTAGCTGGTGGAGCTATAACTGTGATAGTAACATTAGCTTGATTACTTGTATCTCCTTTGTCATCAGTTGCAGTATAATGAAAAACTACTTCACCAGTTGTATTAATATTAGGTAAAAAGTAAATATTACTTATATCATTTGGGGTAAGTACTTGTCCTTCAGTTATTAAAGTGCCAGTGTTTGGATCACCTAAATACAATGAACCTTGAGTGGTTGGTATGTCATACACTGTATAACTAGCAATAGTTCCATCGGTATCAGTGGCCTCCAAAGTAGGTATTTGTACTGGAGTTGTATTATCGGTGGTAGCGACTTTGTCAACCGCAGTTGGTGGTTCGTTATCAGGTGGTGCAACTATGAAAGAATGAGTTGCACTAGTAATATCACCTTGAGGGTTATTAACATCATTGGGGCGAGTTACAGATACGGAATTGGTAACAGTATCACCAACATCAGCAGTTATAGTTCCAACTACTTCAAAAGTAGCTGAAGCACCATTTTGTAAATCAACTGTTATATCAATAGCACCTTCTCCATTAGCTTTTGAACAACTATTTTGTATTGCTGGAGGTGGTTTAATTGAATTAGAAACTTCACAAACCCAAAGTGGAAGAGGGTCATTAACTGTAGCAGGTAAGTTATCTTGTACTCTTATATCAGTTGCATCTGAAGGACCACTATTTTTAACTGTTATGATGTAAGTAACTGGGCCACCATGTAATGGCTTAACATCGGTAGTGTGAGTTTTGCTAACCGAAATATTTGCTTCTTTAAGTTGAAAATTAGTTTCAACCTCTATACTTTGATCTACATTAGGGAAAGCCCAAATATCTAACAGTTTTTTATCACCAAAGTTATCGCTAAAAGCATGGACTTTAGATGAAGCTTCACTGTGAACCCCATTCAAAGCTGAAATTTGAGTTGGAGGAGTACCATTTATAGTAACATCAGAATGATTGTAGTAGATTATATCGCAATCAGCAGTACAATTTATTCGTTTAACAATAAAACCATTAGGATCGTTTTCCACATCCCAAAATGGAAAATGTATATCACCTAATAAGAAATTAAATTTTGCATTATAAGTAGCTTCTTTGGGTGGTGCTGGGTTACCTAGTCCATCTCTACCATCCCATTCCATTTTATTAGCACCTATAACTGCTTTACCCGGTAATGTTACATCAACATCATCACCATAAATGCTGTTGTTGTTAAGATCGATAGTTAAGAAAAATTTTAATTCACTGTCACTATTAAAGCTAAAAGTACCTTTGAGTGGAACAGTACCCGCATAACCATTGGAACCTTCATTACCGGTAAATTTAAAATTATCTACAATGGGTAAAGTTTTAGTAGTTGAACGTAACCACGTTTCACCATTAGGAGTATCAACATTTTGGTCTAATGGTAAGTCATGATTGGGTAAATTGAAAAATAATTTATGAGTTATATCTGTTTCAGTATCTGGTAATTTTGGATTGTGTATGGCAATTGTTTTTTCTGCTGATTTATATAGTGATTCATCATCTGGTCCTTTAATACCTTCATTATTACCAAAATAGACAAAAGCATGTGGTTCCATACCATTTAAATCAGCAAGATATAAATATCCATCTTTGGTTAAAAAGTAAGTTTTTGAATTCATTTTTCTTTTTTTACCACCTACATCTAATGCTAAGTAGTTAGAGTAAGCCCGACCTTTCTGTTCAGTTCCGGTAGTGTCAAAAATAGTGACATCCCAAGCAGCAACTGCTTGAGCTTGATTATCATCAATAGGAAATTGTTTGTTGGTAAGAACACGTTTTAGGTATTTATAAGTTTTTGAATTAGTTGGATTATAATATGGTGCTCGGAATTCTATTTCATAAACTCCGGTTTCGGTAGCAGTTAAATTACATGGAGTGTATCCATTTGAATTTGGTAATGGGCCTGCTTGTTCCTTGGTTAATGTATCAATTAACCCAAAACCAGTAGCCAATACATCACAACTACCATTTTGACCACCCAAAGGACTACGATAAACAATGTCTTTATCACCACTGGTATTGCCTGGTATGCTGGTGGAACTGTTTGGTACACTGGAACCAAGATTAATTTGTTCGCCAGCGTTAACATAAACTTTGATGATTGTTTGTAATTCAATACCAATCATTTTTCGACCAGAAAATTCTAAATAAGGTCGGTAACCACCATCTGCCACTAACTCCCGACTACCTTCTGCATTTGCCGATGAGATGAATATACAACTTGATAATAAGATAATAAATATTAAAACATTTTTTATTAAATATTTAATAGATAACATGATTTGCCTTTTTTGAAATTTAAGGGAAACTATTTACGAATATTAAGTTAGCTTAATATATAAGCTAAATAATATGGTTAAATAAAATTCAAACAAGAATATTTAAAATAAATATATGATATTACATCACTTTAGTTGATGATTTGATGATTTGATGATTTGATGAATGTCATTTTCAAGAAAATTATTAATTATTATTTGATATGGACAGGATAAAGAATTACTAATCTTACCTTATTACTTTATGAGTAAGTTAGTATATTCTAATATTATAGGACTTACACTTTGATAAACATAATAAAGTGTGAATTGTATTAAAATCATATATTTATTACAATATAAACTAATTAATTGTCATTCCCACGAAAGTGGGAATCTAGCGATCTCAAAGATTCCTAGATTCCCGTTTTCACGGGAATGACATGACCATATAAATATAGTTTATATGCAAATTATACAAATGATATAATTTTTTATAACTATTTGTATCCTGACAGCCTGACAAAAGAAAGGTAACCATAAGTATAACGTAACATAAAAAATTCAGTATGAGTTTTGAGCTGTCCGATTATTAAAAGATTGGTTATTTTTCCATATTTATTATGGAAGAGGTTC